>NZ_JBYSWV010000019.1:0-84951 GCF_058781555.1 Brevibacillus sp. FW306-2-1A-C05A | reverse complement strand
CGGCTGGGGACGAATTGGGGACGAGCTTCACTCGGAATAGCAAAAATCAACTCGGATGCGAACGGATGCGAACAAGAAAAACCCTTGATAATCAAGGGTTTTTAATATCTGCTCGTATATAATTAGCGTTAAATTTTAGCTTGGGAAGCTAGAGTTCTACCATTGAACTACACCCGCAAAACGTCGAGACTGGCTTGTCCTGTTTGTTACACACAGTGAAAATGTTTCATTCCTCTGTTATTTATTATAGCAGCAGCATCCTCCAAGTCAAGGAAAGGATATCCATAAAGGTTTGCTTGGGGCAAAAAAAGACGGAAAATGTTACGCCAGCCTGTTCGTCGGGCTGTTGTCGATGGGGGATGCAGGTCTGACAGGCAACGATGCGTTCCGTGTTGTCTCGGATATCCAGCATAGCTTCTATTATCAACGGCTCTGTTAAAACGGCGGTGTTGAGTTGATAGGCAAGCAAAACGAAACCCCACAGACGAATGGTGGGGTGTATGCCGTTTAAAAGCTTGTCAAAAGCTTGCGAGCGATATCCGTTCGCTTTCTCATCATGGCCCGTACGCGAAAAATTACGATAATGCTTTTATCATGTTGTACCACTTCTCTCCGGCATGTTCAGAACTGGAGAGCCCCTTGTTGACGTAACCATGCTTTTCGTAATAGCCAATTAAGTTTTCTTTGCAGGTAAGGGTGATCGTTTCACGATGTTTCTGTCTTGCTTCTTGTTCCAGGTGCATCAGCAGCTTTGCTGCGATGCCGTGCTTTTGAAACTGCGGGTGGACCGCCAGTCCCAGGATGCTTTGATGCCCGCCGGTTGCCGGGTTTTTCTTTATATGCGTAAACAAATCGTCGGTTATGTAGGCGGTTTCGATGACGGGGCCGTTAATTAACCCTACAATTTCCCCGTTTTCTTCGGCAACATAAAAGCTATCTGGAATCATCTGAATCCGCTTTGCAAACGCCGCTTTCGTTGCCGCCTCTTCTTCCGAAAAACAGAGCTGTTCAATGACGACAAGCTGCGGCAAATCTTCCATCTGGACTTTTCGAATGTGGAACACGAATACCACCCTTTGCATTTTGGTAGGAAGCAGGCTACTGGTAGAGAGATTTCTCCCTGCCAAAAGCCGACGAAAGACTCACTTTTCCAACGAATAAAAACAGTCATTCACCAGCTTTCCGGCAATTTCCGTATTCTCCGGCACGATTTTATCCAGCTTCATCCCGGCCTTTTCCAAAACGCGCCTGGAAGCGGCGTGCTCTTCCGAACAAACGGCCGTAAACACTTTGAATCCATACGTACTGGCAGCGAAGTCGAAGACGAGCTGGAGCGCTTCGGTAGCATAGCCTTTGCCTTTGTGCGCTTCTACGATGATGAAGCCTGCTTCCGCCGTGAGCGGCTCGCGCCTGCGGGTGCAGAGGCTCATCAGACCGACGTCGCTGCTGGTCGCCGCCTCGCGGATGATCCAGGTGAGCCAATGCGTCGAATCGAGGCTCCACGGAGCGAGCTCTTTTTCGAAGTTGCGGCGAATTTCTTCTTCGCTCATCGCTGCCCCGATGTGTTGCATGAGCGCCGGGTTGGAGTAAATGGAGCGGATCAGCTCCCAATCGGTTGGGGCCAGTTTGCTCAAGGTGAGGTGCGCACTGAAAAGTTGCTCGTTCATCGGATTCTCCTTTGGGGGCGGTAGAGTAGTCGACAAAGCTGCCGGCGATACGGACGCAGCTTTGTTGAATGGCTCGCAAGCTGCTCAAGGACAGGAACAGGGATGGTCTTTCGGGGAACGCCGGACACATCCAGCCAGACATCGAGCGAAGCTTCTTCCCAGGCGGCGCGGAGATATTGTGCTGGCTTGCACGAAGTTGGACAAATTGGTCAGCAAATTCGCTCGCAGAATGGATTTCTTCCATTGATTGCGTTCGGATGCGGGGACAGCAATGACAGATAAACGCTTCGCTATTGTTCTTTTCGAAAAAGACTTTTTATCGCTTCAACGCCAATCGCGAGTCCGAAGAAGGCCAGGAAGAGAACGCCTACTACGTTGAGAATGGCGAGGAGAGCCTCGACAAAGTCAATCCGATGCCTCGGTTCAAACAGGAGAAACAGGACGCCTGTCAACAATCCCGCCCCTAAATAAGCCAGTCTTTTCATAAAGAAGCCTCCTCTCTGCCTTACGATATATAGGGTACCATTTTCCAAGAGGGAATGGAATAAAAAGGGAGATGGTTTGGCTTTTGGCAGTCCGCAGGGAAAGAGCGACACACTGCTTGCGTATTTGGGAGATAGTGGTAATATAAAAAGGGAAGTTCTGTCTTCTGGAAAAATATCCAGCCTGGCAATGGGGCTGCATCAAGAGAGAGAAAGGGGGCTGGAACTATGCTGGATTTTGGCGCTGTCGCTTTGGAGTGGAACACAATGCTGGTCCAATTGATCGTTTTCCTCCCGGTGCTGCTGTTTTACGCGTTTGTGATTTATGCGATAGCGAAAACGCTCAGTTTCATGAAAACAAAAATACAGCTTGACCGCGAGCGCAATCAAAAGCTCGATGAACTGCTTGAGAGCCAAAGACGTACGCAAAAGTAAACGGCTGGGATATCAAGGAAAGCAACATGGAGAAAAGCAAGCGATTGATACCCGCTTAGAAAAGGCGTCCCTCGCCATGGGCAACAGCAGGTGCGCCAGCAAGATCGAAAAAACGCCGCTTTTTGCCTCTTCCGATAGACACGGCCAGGCCAAATGACAGAATCGTTGCAAGCTAATGAAACCTGGGAAGAGGATGGCGTTTCGATGCAAAACGTAGACTTTACAGAAGCTGCACCAATATTTGAACGATCTTTCCGCAAGGGTCCGGCAAGCAGGCGACGTAACGGGCCATTCCTTGTCGGAGGTGACGCGGCAGCTCGCTTCGCTGCAGGAGCAAATCCAGACCACGAATTACTTGCTGACGGGCTTATTGATGCTGCACGTCGCTTTCCTCGTTGTTTTGATCTGGAAAAAGAGCAAGTAACGAGGCAAAAAGCCGCGCGTTTCGGTTCTATGCGCCGATTCCGGGGGCGATTTGCAACTGGGAGACGAGCGCCGTGCAGCGAATAAGAGCGAAGACGAAAAAGCAAGTGATAAAAGAGCGGGCAAAACACTACTGCCGAAAATGAAAGCAAGTTCATGAAAGCAAAAAAGAGCAGAGGGAGCCTGCTCTTTTTTTACTAGCCAAGAAGAGAGAAACAGTCGCATCGACAGGAAGGCAACGAAGGCTGCACCAAAGCCCCAAAAGATGGACGAAGCTACATTCCGCACACGGAGGGGCAAGCATTCGTTCCTGCCCTGCGGAAGCGCGCCTACAAAAAGCGAACGAGCGCCTGCACGAACTTTTCCAAATAAAGCTGATCGACTTCGTCAAATCGGTTTTTTCGCGGGCTGTCGATGTCGAGCACGCCGAGAAGCTGGCCGTCTTTTATGATCGGCACGACGATTTCCGATTCGGATGCGGCGTCGCAGGCGATATGGCCGGGGAACAAGTGCACATCTTCCACGCGAACAGTTTCCCGCTTCTCCGCCGCGGTGCCGCATACGCCTTTGCCAAACGGAATGCGCACGCACGCAGGCAGCCCCTGGAACGGTCCAAGCACCAGCTCATTCCCGTCATTGAGGTAAAAGCCGACCCAGTTTACTTCCTCGAAAAATTGGTTCAGCAAAGCGGCGGCGTTTGCCAGATTGGCGACCTGGTTGGATTCGCCTGCAAGCAGCGCTTCTAGCTGTTTGATGACCAGTTCGTAGTTTTCTTCTTTTTTTCCTTGAAACTTTTCGAGTTTGAACATGAAAGCTACCTCCCACCCGCTGAGCATCTGTTGATCTACTCCGCCATTATAAACCATCCGGGTGAGAAATGGCTCCGGCAAATTCGCCGAGAGTATGCGGCTGGCCCCAAGTTTTGCTAGAAGCTGGTAGAGAGCTCTAGTACAATGAAGGGAGATGGACCGAATTTTCTCGTGGGCAAGGCATGGATAGGAGGCAAAAGACAGCATGGAAAAAGCGACATTTGCCGGAGGGTGCTTCTGGTGCATGGTTACTCCGTTTGAAGAGTTGCCAGGGATCGGAGGCATCGTCTCGGGTTATACAGGGGGCTCGGTCGAGAACCCGACCTACGAACAGGTCAAAACGGGGCAGACCGGGCACTGGGAAGCGGTTCAAATTACGTTCGACCCGGAGCTGTTCCCTTATGAGAGACTGCTCGAGCTGTATTGGCAGCAAATTGATCCGACAGATCCTGACGGGCAGTTTCATGATCGCGGCAGCCAGTATCGCACAGCCATTTTTACGCACAATGAAAAACAGCACGAGCTGGCAGTCCAGTCCAAAAAAGCGCTGGAGGCGAGCGGCCGCTTCTCGAAGCCGATTGTCACGGAAATTTTGCCTGCTGCTCCGTTTTATCCGGCAGAAGAATACCACCAGGGCTACCACAAGAAAAATCCGAAGCATTACAAGGAAGACCGCGAGAAATCCGGGCGCGACGCGTACATTCAGGAGCATTGGAAGGAAACGACATAAGCGCGGCAGCAAAAACAGCACAGTAGCAGAGCCGAACAGGCTGCTGGCAGTCCCCGTCTTTTGGCAAAAGGCGGGTTTTTTTGTTCGCTCATCCAAACGACTCTTAGCGAACGCTTCGGCCAAGCCAGGTGTGTGATCTGGAGCGCCGTTCGTACGTGCTGCTGCCGACCGCCCGATACAGCTTTATCTCCTTCGTCGTGCAAGCTTTTTCGAACGGCACCGTTTAGAGTACAAACAGGCCGCTAAACCACGGCAACGCAAAATAGACGAGCGCACACACGAGTAGAAACAACATCGTTTTTAACAGCATGCCTGCCAAAAAGCTGTCAGTGGGCAGGCTGCGCTCGATCAGCCTTTCGAATGCGAGAAAAAGCGTGATAGCCAGACAAGCGAGCAGGCCAAAGCCGATGAACGGTCCCATCTAGCAGACACCTCCCGGAAATTTCAACAGCGCCTTCCTTCTCTTTACGTCTAGTGTCCATGCCGGTGGATTTCGGCTTCAACCCCGGAAAAGTCCCAAAAGATCGAGAAGATGAGCAACCCGATAGCCAGGACATACAGCCATCTGATTCGGTAAGACGGTGACGCGACAATCAATACCCAGGCGATGAAAAGCAGCCAAAGGATTCCGTTGCTTATAATATCGTCGAACATAGGCGAAGATCCCTCCCCATGGACAATACGGTTTTGGGGATTTTTGGTTACAGGAGAGGGGGAGAAGCGACGCGCCATGGCAAGCGGAGTGTCAGCGAAAATCTTTCCACGTAAAATCAATGCTCAGGTGGCCGATGTACCTCTCTTTGATTGCGACCTTTCCTTTGGTGGCCAGCTCCGGCTTGCGAAAGCAGACGAGGTCTTCGTGATAGCCGAACATGCGGCATATCTCCGGACGAAACGAATGAATGCCGCACTGATCTTTGTTCATGTCATAAAAAATACAGGTTCCGCTAAAGCGGGGCTGCTGCTCCAAGTTTTCGCGCAGCTTTTTCGGCATGGCCTTCAGCTTCTTATGTATGTGCTTGCGCTCTTTTTCCGTGATCGGCACAGGACCGCAGCATAAGCCTTTGCAGTCTTGGCATGGCAGTGTATTCACAAAAGCACAACCTTTCTATTTGAAAGTTGCCATTTGCGGTGAGAAAAAAGGGCGGCCGGCACGGAGTCGGCGAACAGCGACAAGGCGAAAATTACAAAAGCAGCCTTTGACCAGATAGAAAACGGGATGACGTATAACGAAGTGAAAAACATCATCGGCGGAGAAGGTGAGCTGCTCTCCGAAGCGGGCAACAAAGGAGGGCAATTTCATGCCGTGGTCTACATGTACGAAGGGGAAGCGGCGGGCAGCAACGCCAGCTTTACCTTTCTGGATGGCAAGCTGCAAGTCAAAGGCCAATATGGGCTGAAATAAACCAAACCCGTCTTTGCAGCAAGCGCAAACGACGGGTTTTTCTTCGCAGGATGTCTGTACGGCTCGTTAACGCGGATCTTCCGTTACCAGCGCGATGGCAAAGCCGTCGTAGCCTTTGCTGCCGACCGTTTGAATTGCGGTCGCGCTAACCGTCGGCTCGTTTGCGACCAGATCGGCGAATTGCCGGACGCCGACAATGTTCGGATCGCTGGTGGCTTCGTCGACGACGGCACCTTTGCGTACCACGTTATCGGTAATGATGACGCTGCCTTTTCGCGAGAACTTCAGCGCCCAGCGGAAGTAGTCCGGATTGTTTTTCTTGTCGGCGTCGATGAAGATGAGGTCAAACGGTCCCTGTTTTTCATCCGCGAGCGCAGAAAGGCTGTCCAAGGCGTCTCCAAGCCTGATCTCGACCACCGATTCCAGCCCGGCACGGGCGATGTTGGCTTTGGCCACCTCGGCATGCTTCGGTGCCGCTTCCAGCGTGATGAGCCGACCGTCGGCAGGTAAGGCGCGGGCTAGCCAAATCGTACTGTAGCCGCCCAGTGTCCCGATCTCCAAAATCGTCCGGGCTCCCTGGATGCGTGCCAGCAGATGGAGAAATTTTCCCTGATTGGGCGCGACGTCGATAGGCGGGAGGCCAGCGGAAGCGTTGTTTTCCAGCACGGCTTCCAGGATCGGATCGGCTGAAACGAATTTTTGCGTAAAATACTCGTCTACGGCTGTCCATTGTTCGCGATTCATGGTTTCCCTCCTTTTTATGACAAGGCTACGAAAAGAGCATATGGCAAAAACAGCATATCATAAAAGCTGCATCGTCGAAATATTGGAAATGCAAAGGCGATTTCAGCGCAAGAAATTGAGGAAGCCAACGACGATGAGAAAGCCCAGAAACGCTATGATTCCGTAAACCAAATACGTTGGCAGCCTGTCAAAGCCTCCCGTCGCTGCTTCAGCTTCGTGCTCTCGCGCGCCAATGGACGAAGCATTCCCCCCGGCAGGATTCGCGGCGCCCGACTCGTGACCTGGACGAACGGATGGCTGCTTGGGAGTCGACAAAACGATCCCGACGATCAAGAGAAAAAGGCTTGCCGCCAGAAAAAAGGTCACAAAGCCGTTGGTGAACAGGGAGGGAAGCTCCGGCTGCGTGGGAAACTGCCCGGTGGCAGAGGCGGCTTGCATTTGCCCGATCCAGATGTAGTAGGCGAGCATTCTTTCAAGCGTGTAGAGCAACCCGCTGGCTAGAAACAAAATCGTGCTGAGCGTATAGGCATGCTTTGCGGTCAATGGATTTGCACTCACTTTCTGTCAACGACAATTATTGGAGGTACGTCATGTAGATGGCTGCGAAAAAGCATGTGGCTGCACTAAAGGAGAGCAGCGCGGTAGCCATCCTGGAAAGCGGGTGGTTGTGCTTGCTTGGAAACCAGCTAGATTGCTGCAGCCGATTGCGGTAGTAAACGAGCAGGAGGAGAAACAAGGCGGCGTGCGCCCAAAAAAATGCCTTCCCCCGGCGCTTGTTCGGGAAAAAACAAGGTGACCACCGGGCCTGTCACCACCAAAAAAATGGCCATGCAAATCAGTATGCGAATGATTTCCAAAAAAAATCGAAACAAAATGAGCATCGTTATCACCATGTACATTGTAACATAATTGGATATTTTGAGGAATAATGGTATTTGTTATGGAGCCTTACGGAAAAATAGAGGAAACAATTGCGTCCGTTACCATTATTTTCGCATGGTATTATCGTCCAATTCTAGCGATAATAGAAAAGTAATCCAAGCTAGCTAGTATAATCCAACTTGGGGATTCGATGCGTTCGACTGAATTTATGCAGATAGGTCGACGCTATTTTTTTGTTCCATACATAGGTATAATTACCTAAAATTGATCGTTGTTTAGGGGAAGATCGTACTTTATGATTAGATCATTCACGTATGACATATGCGTACTACCCCGTACGCCCCGGCCGGAAGTTGCGGCTGGGATTTTTTTTGCCGTCCGGCATCCAATGATCTCCTATCGCGTTTTGACGCGCTTTTGGTATATTCTATACGAGGACTCACAATGTTCTTGGGGTCCGCGGTGGCTCAAAAATGCAGAGGAGCCACCGCTTTTTTTATACAGATTCTTATCCAGTATGAGGGCAACTAAAGCCTTGCCAATGTCTTGGCGCAGCCAAGTTTTTTGCTGCGACGAAAGCCTTACTTGCAACAAAAGCGAGCCATACATATTCAGGTCTTTTGTACCATACTTTCGGCTGTACGTTGGCGAGAACTTGCCATGGAAGGATCGCGCATTCATACATGCTCCATTTCCGGTCATCCTAAAGAAAGGGAAAATTGATCTGGAGGTGTTTCGCATGCGAACGATCCTTGCTGTTTTGGCGCTTGTCTTGGCGATTACGGGCTGCACGGGCAAGAACAACGCGCAAACCCAGCAGAAAAACGACGCGGAGCCGTTGTGCACTCCGGCGCCCGTGCGCCATACCGAATGGGAGGAGCAGGCAAAGGCGATTGCAGGCAGGGTGGATGGCATTGACGAAGTGGCAGCCGTCCACATCGACAAAGACCTGAACCTGGCGATCAAGGTGAGCAATTTCAACCGCTTTCGGCTGGAGTCGATTGAAAAAGAAGTCTCTGGCAAGCTGAAGGAGGCTTTTCCGGATTCAAAAATCCACGTGACCTCTGACAAGAAGCTGTTTATGGATTTGCAAGCGATGAGCGGCGCTCCGTGGCCAACGGATGTCAAGGAAGCGTGCCAGAAAAAGAAAGCGAGCAAAAAGCTGGAAAAGAAAATGAAAGGGTAATAGCGGTCTAGCGCCTCGGCTTGCCAAAAAGGTGGCCGAGGCTTTTTGCGGTCGGTGAACAAGCAGGCGAGGCGAACGGTTGCCGATGAACAACGCATCGAGGGCAAAAGAAAAACTCCCGGGATGGGAGTTGGATTCGTTTAATAGCAATCGCCATGAACACGGTCACGGTCATGATCGCGGTCACGATGCAAGTCGACGCCGCGCAGCTCGTCTTTCGCTTTCTCAACCAGCACTTGATAATCCCTTACCACTTCGGTCAGGGCAGAAACGGATTCTTTGTAATCCGGCTCATTACAAATCCCATCAATGGCCCGATGGAGGTGGTACATTTTATCTTCGGTTTTGCGGATAAATTCTACCCAATCCATTCCGTTCATAAAAATACCTCCTTTCCTTGCCTTAGGCTTTACCCGATGACAGAGAAGTATGCAACGATTTGTCTGGCAGCCTGCGCAAGAGCGGATAAAATCATTTTTTTCGACACTTTGTCTTACCATGTTTATCTCTTTACTATGGAAATAAACTTGCCTAGTGCGTAATATAAGAGGATGGAATTTTTCGTTGAGCCGTGAGAGAAGATCCGTGGAGCGTTTTCGGAAGCGAATGAGGTGGAGAGTGTGGATGTTTTAGCAAGAGTAAACAAGTCATTGGAAAAAATAATGCCGGTATTGACTCCGAGCAGTGTGGCGATTGGCGTGTTGGCCGGGACTCATCTTCAGCCCTATGCCTTTTTGTCGCCGTGGGTGTTTGCCTTTATGACCTTTGCCGGGAGTTTGGGAGCGGGGTTCAAGGAATTTGCCAAAGTATTGACACGGCCGCTGCCGCTCGTCGTCAATTTGCTGATTTTGCATGCGCTGATGCCGTTTATCGCCTGGGGAGTGGCTCATCTGCTCTACCCGGACGACATGCATGTCGTCACAGGCTTTTTGTTGGCCGCACTTATACCGACCGGGATCTCCAGCTTTCTCTGGTCGTCGATTTACATGGGCAATATTGCCCTGACGCTTTCGATTATTTTGCTAGATACGATGATTTCGCCGCTTGTCGTTCCGTTTGGCATGTACGTTTTGCTCGGGGCAAAGGTGGAGATGGACACGTGGGACATGATGCAGGGGCTGTTTTACATGATTGTGCTGCCGTCGCTTGCCGGGATGCTGCTGCATCATTTTTCGCAGGGGAGGGTCAAAAAGACGTTGGCTCCCAAGCTCGCTCCGTTTTCCAAGCTGGGCATGGGTGTCGTCGTTGCCATCAACAGCTCGATGGTCGCAAGCTATTTCCACGCCTTTGATGCCAGGCTGCTGGGAATGGCGCTGGTCGTGCTTTTCCTCGCGATTTTGGGCTACCTGCTCGGGTGGTGGATCTCCCGGCTCTTTGGCTGGGAGCGCGATGTGATCGTGACCTTGACCTTTAACAGCGGGATGCGCAACATCAGTGCCGGAGCGGTCATGGCGATTACGTATTTCCCGGCGACAGTCGCGCTGCCTGTCGTGCTCGGGATGCTGTTCCAGCAGACGCTCGCTTCCACCTTTGGCAAGTTTTTGGACGTCGTGGAGAAAACACCGAAAAAAATCATCCAGGAAGCCGCGCAGTAGAAAGCAGGGAAATCCTGCTTTTTTTTATTGCTTGTTCGCATGTTGTTCGTATATAATACATACAAACGTACGTTCGAGGTGAGGCTTTTGCTGGAGACAATAGTTGTGCCCGTCCACAATGTGATGAAGCGGGTTCCGGTGCTGACAACTGTACATCTTCGTGTCTACAAAATGCTGGAGAACGGAATAGAGATCAACACAATCGCGGCGGATCGCCAGATGAGGCGCGCCGTCAACGATTTGTGCAGGTTAGGGTGGGTGAAAGCAAGTGGGGATCGGAACTAGCTATGCGGGACGGCAAGCTTCCCGGCAGCGCACTACTCCGCCGGGGGTCACGAAGCAGGAGCGCGAATCGTTTTTGTATTTGCTTCGCGACTCGGGCAGGGAGGATTACGCGGTGACGGTAAGCTGGTGGGTTTCGTTGGACGGCGAGTGCGGCAACACGCAAAGCATGTGGGGCGTGGTCAAGTGGGTCGATCCGAAAGCGCGCAAAGTCCAGTTGGTCAACGAAACGAGAAGCGAATGGATTGAGCTGGAGCAGATCGTGAATGTGCGCGGCTGAGCTTGGAGTTTTAGCGGCAGGCACAAAAGAAGGAGGGCGACTATGCCCTCCTTTTTCGTTTGGATGAGGAAGTAAAAAGATATTATGTAAGAAAACCTAACACAAAATCAAGAAAATTGCCAAAAAGCGTTGACAATCGACTATGATATGTTAGTATATATTACATAGCATGCATTCTCTCCACTTCCTATCTTCGACCCAGAAATGGGTCCTTTTTTTTTGCCCGGATAGCTTGCCTATTGCGGATAAGGCTTGCCATCGCCCTTGAACAGCTTGCTCACCATCTCGTACAGACGGCCCGGCATGTTCGGGAACACGAACGAATACTGATCGGCTCCCTCCTTTAGCAAAGCGACAGGGGCTTCGATCGTGTAAGGAATTTTCATCAAGTCGAGCATTTTTTTGTACTCATCCACCATGGCGTGATCGACTGTATAGTAAAACGATTTGGAAGGGTTCATTTGTGCACGCTCCTTTTCCATATTGTAGCATAGGAAGGCGTTTGTTTGAACGAGACATAATATTTATTATGTTAACTAAATGACCGTCTGAACGACAAAAAACACTCTGCTGTCAGGCAAACAGAGTGTTTTTACGCGTGCGCATGCAAGGGACGGGACCGCCTAGCTGCTGAAAAAACTTCTGCTGGAGTGCTTCCGCTTGTAGTGGGAGCTGCCGTAATGGGAGTGCCCATGCCCGTGCCGATGTCCGTGGCTGGAACCGTATCCTTTGCGATACTTGTAGTCGCTGCTGCTGTATTTCCGGTATTTGTGGGAAGAAGTCGAGTGATTACCCAGTAAATTTTTCAATAGCTTTTTTAACATCTCCATCACTCCCAGTCGTCGTGTAGGATCGGTTTATATTCGTATTTACGAATATGCTTGGCAATCGTTTCAGTTCCCTGCGAATTTTTCGGGAAAAACAGGTCCGATCCGGTCAATCCGGTTCGTCCAGATACCGCCCGTAAACGTAGCAGGCACCCGGTCGAGGTCAGCAGGCGTATCGAAGCCTGCGGAAAAATCGCCGCTTCCGGCTACAAGGATGGCGCGCGTATTTACTGCTTCCATTCTCGCCATGAAACGGTTCGGCCAACCCCACAGCCATGGCGCGATTTGATCGGGAATGTGGAGCTGGGTGTGGGCGCAGGCGTCGGGAACGTAACCGGACCAGCCCGCCGCTATGTACGGGATCAGACAGCTTTTCATCGTATCCATCGAGATGACGCGCAGCTCCGGGATTTGGCTCTTCACCGCGGCGATCGGCTCGTCGCCTCCGTAGACTGTCAGCTTTTCCAGCCGTTCTTTTGGCAGAGACTGCAAGGCGTCCGCGAGCGCCTGTCCTTCGTTTGGATCGTTGCTCTTGATATGGATGAGCAGAGACTCGTCGGGGAACGCTTTGAGCACATCGGTTAACGACGGCATCAGCCCGATGCCTTTTCCGCGAAACGGATAGGTGCGTCCTCCGTCTGCCGTATAGTTGTAGCCGATATCGAGCTTCTGCAGGTCGGCCAGGGTAAAATCTCTGGTGACGCCGTCGCCGTTCGTGCGACAGCCGAGCGTCCAGTCGTGGAACACGGCAAATTGCCCGTCTTTCGTCCAGTGGACGTCAAATTCCACGACGTCGGCACCTGCTGCGAAGGCGGCTTTCATGGACGGCAGCGTGTTTTCCAGATACGGATGCTCCGGCGGGTAAATTCGTTCGGCTGTACACGTCTCGTTCGTCAGCCCTTCCATGTAAAAGGTCTGCGCCATTCCGCGGTGGGCGAGCAAAAAGGGAGAGCCGGCAGGCGGAGCAGCCAGGTAGGAGCTGTTGACGAAAAAGACGTAGGCGACAAACAAAAGCGGGATCCAGACCACTTTTTTGCGGTACCATTGCTTGCGCGGTCTGTTATCGGAAGTGGACATGACTTGTAATCCTCCAGCGTCGTGACTTTTTGTGCGTTCATTCTATCAAAATGCGGACGCAAGCGGAAATCCTTTTTCGCCGGAGAGAGCAGGGGTTGGCATGGAGGAAAAAGACTGGCAAAATAGATGAATAATTGAAACCAGAATGGACAGAGCAGGGGGATTCCATGAAAATAGCGCTACACCAGATCGCCTATCAGATCGGGATGCACCCGGCAGAGATGGCGAAGCTGGTCTACGAAGGAGAAGTCACGGGCGAAGTGCCTGACCGCAACCCGCAAGCGAAGGATGCGTGGGTAGATTTGCATTCGTTGAAAAACTTCATTGAATGGAAGTTCGATCAGGGCGCCTTCGACCAGATGTTTTTCGATAAAGCCATGCGCCATCTCAACAAGGCGATGGGGAAAAAATAAAGCGGTGCGACAAGGGAGAGAACACAACATGCAGCCATCGATCATTTATTGTATGTGCCCAAAAGCTTATTGGGAGAAATGGGCGGACAAAGACCATTACCTGCCTCGCGACTACGAGCAGGAAGGGTTCATTCACGCCACAAAAGGCGAGGAGCTGCTCGGCAAGGTAGCAGACCGGGTGTACGGCGCGTTCGACGAGGAGTTGTACGTGCTCGTCGTGGACGAGACAAAATCGCCTTCGCCCGTGAAGTACGAGCAGGCCAAGGACGGGCTTTTGTATCCGCACATTTACGGCCCGCTCCATCGCGAGGCGATAGTAGACGTGAGGCGCATGCTGAAAACAGACGGGCACTGGCACATCGGTCCGTCCATCCGCTAATGCCCTATCCGTTCCAGTTGAACTGCGCGAGCAAATCCAGCACCTCGCGACGCTTGGCTGGCGGCAACTTGTCGAGCCTGCGCAGCAAGAGGGCGATTCGTTTGCGCTGCTCGCTTTCGCCGGAAGACTCGGCGCGCTTGCTCACCCATTGGCGTTTGAGCCGGACAGGGTCTGTCTCCGCTATGATCCGCAGCAGCTTTCGTTCCAGAAAATCCAGAGAAGCCATGTGAAAAACCTTCTTTTTCGCAAAGTCCGTTCTCTCTATCCTATCATACATAATTGTTCCGCGAACGAAGCACAATGGTACAGGTAGTGAATCATACTGGCAAAGTGAGGAGTGTTTTTCATGGCAAAACCGGACGATCGTTCTGACAACGCAGCCAAGCTGCAAGAAATGCTGCAAAACACGGAAGAGAGCATTCGCGAGTCGGAAGATTACCTGGCGGCACACGCGGGCGAGATTTCCGAAGAGGAACGAGCGAACATCGAGGCGAAAAACCAGCGCCGTGCAGAGAGCATCGAAGGGTTCCGCTCCGAGATTAAAGACGAAGTTTCCCAAAGTGAATAACGTGCTCATCAACGCCTGTCGCTGTCCATTGCGGCAGGCGTTTTTCACATTGGGCCGACAAAAGTGCAACAAGACATGAATTGTTGGACGAAACATGGTAATCTGTAGATGGACAAATTAAATCAAGAGGAGAAAGACTATGAAACGACCAGAAGATACACGCGTCGTTGTCGGCATGTCCGGCGGGGTCGACTCCTCCGTGACGGCTTACCTGCTCAAGCAACAGGGATATGACGTCATCGGCATCTTCATGAAAAACTGGGATGATACCGATGAATTCGGCCACTGCACGGCGGAAGAAGACTTCCAGGATGTCCGGCGCGTCTGTGAACAAATTGGCATTCCATACTACACCGTGAATTTTGAAAAAGAATACATGGACAAGGTGTTCCAGTATTTTTTGGATGAATATAAACGCGGGCGCACACCGAATCCTGATGTGATGTGCAACCGTGAAATCAAGTTCGGCGAGCTGCTCGCCAAGGTCATGGACCTGGGAGCCGATTACATCGCCACCGGCCATTACGCGCAGGTGAAGTTCATCGACGGAGAGTACAAGCTGATCCGCGGCGCGGACAACAACAAAGACCAGACGTACTTCCTCAATGTGCTCGGCCAGGAGCAGTTGTCAAAAACGATGTTCCCGATCGGGCATTTGCCGAAGCCCGAGGTGCGCAAAATTGCCGAAGAAGCCGGGCTTTACACCGCGAAAAAGAAGGACAGCACAGGGATTTGCTTCATTGGCGAACGCAACTTCCGCGAGTTTTTGCAAAACTACTTGCCAGCCAAGCCCGGCAATATCGAAACGGTAGACGGAGACGTGATCGGGCAGCATGACGGCCTGATGTACTACACGCTCGGCCAGCGCCAAGGCCTGGGGATTGGCGGCGGGCACGGCAAGACCGGCCAGCCGTGGTTTGTGGTGGACAAAGACCTGGAGCGCAACGTCCTGATCGTCGGCGAAGGCTCCAACCATCCCCGCCTGTATTCGAGTAGCTTGCTGGCGACAGACGTAAGCTGGGTGAGCGCGAACAAGCCGACCGAATCGTTTGCGTGCACCGCGAAATTCCGCTATCGCCAGCCGGACCAGCAAGTGACGGTGCACATCCGCGAGGGCAACACCGTAGAAGTCGTTTTCGCCGAGCCGCAAAAAGCGGTTACTCCTGGCCAAGCCGTCGTCTTTTACGATGGGGAAGTGTGCCTGGGCGGAGGTACGATTGACAAGGTGCGTTTGATCGACAAAGAGAATTGAATAACGGGGGAAGCGCTTGGTGGATGCTACGAAAAAGTCAAAAGTGATTATTGTTTCGTTTTTGGCGGGAGCGCTTTTGCTGGGAATACTCGCTTACGTGGGGATGTCGGCCACGAGCAACGAGCACATGACCGTGATCGAGAGCGTCATCAAGGAAAAGGGTGGCGTGATTGAAGCGGGTGGTGTGACAGTGGTTCCTCCCGAGGAGAGTCCCTTCCCGAAAAGCGGAAAGGGCAACACCATCTATCGCATCGTGTACACGAAAGATGGGCAAAGCCTGACAGCCTGGTATCGCTCCGATAACCATTCCTCGATTATCAAGGAACCGGAAGAGTGGATTCTTCCGCATTAAGGATTAACCTGACTGGGAGAGTGAGGGGATTACATGACCCAATATGCTGGACTTCGTGAATTGGCCCAATTGATTCGCAGACTGGAGCCGCAGCTCACAGGGGCGTCCCTGAGCATTTTGGCCCATGAAAATAAAGAAGAGATCGCTTCGCTTCTGGTGGATGGACTTGGCAGCGGCGTTTCGGTTCAAAACAGCTCCGGCGAGTACGCCAACCATCTGGCGAATTTGCGCGTGGGAGCGAACAAATACACGTTTGCCCAGGACTGGCGCGAAGTGTACATCAGCGAGATCAACTACTGCGCCTGTCGGATCCCTCCGGGCGCTCACGGTCTGTTGGTGCACCATACCGACTATCCGGGCGTCATTTACGACGTGTCCCGCAAGCTGGCTGACCACGAGATCAATATTTCCAAGATGAATGTGTCGCGTGAGCAAAAGGGGAAAAACGCCCTGTTGATTTGCGTCACCGACGAAGAGATTACGCCAACTGTCGTAGCTGCCATCGAGGAGCTGCCGCAGATCAACAAGGTGTTGTCTCTGCAATAGGCGAAAAGAGCAGTAGTGCATGCATGGCCGCTCATCGTTTTCGTATGGGCGGTTTTTTGCGTGTGCCGACTGCCTTGTTTGCTTGCTTGTGTGCATGGAGCGAGGCAAAGAAAAAACTGCCCTGACTAGCGGGCAGTTGGCTTGGAAGCAAAGCGAATGGCGTGACTGATGAGGACGTGCAGGACAGACGTGTGGTTTTCGTCCGGAAATTGGCGGAACGACGCTTCGATCTGCCCGTTGCCCATGGCGGACAACCGTTCAGCCATCGCCTGCGCCTTGACGTTGACGTGGAAGCGGCCGTCGTTTTCCAGCTCCCCGATGGCGAGCAGCGCTCTGACCCGCAAGTCGTCTGTGAGCAGGGACGGCAGGCGGCGCTCCTCTTCCAGCAGGACGCTTTCGTTCCAGTGGATCGACGGGCTGCCGGCGATGTAGCATTGGTACGCGTGTGGCCGGGTCAGCAAGGCATGCAGCACGAGCAAGCCGCCGAGCGAATGTCCGAAAATCGTTTGCCGCGTGCGGTCGACGGGCAAGTCCTTTTCGATCGCGGGCTTCACCGTGTCTTCGATGAAGCTGAGGAAGCCTTCTGCCCCGCCCATTTCCGGCCATTTGCCGCCGCGCGGATGAGCGGGCAGCTCGGATGCGGGAACGACATGGGTGAAGTCGTAGTAGCGCGATGGGTGGAACGGCGCTTCTGTCGGGTAGCCGATGCCGACGACGATGGCCGGATCGACGCCCGTTCTTTCCGGAACCCGGCATTGCAGGCGAATCGCTTCGGTCATGGTGCCAAACACCGAGTTGGCATCCAGCAAGTAAATGACCGGGAAGCCGGACGGCGGCAAAGCCACGTCGGGGATGCTGACGAAGATGTGGAACGTGCGGTCGTTGTATGTCATTTTTCTCGTTTGCGAACGCGGAATGGCTACTGCTTCATAAACCGTGCTTTCCATCAGGGGTCACTCTCCAATCGGCCGGTGGCGTCACCTTTTTTGTGCATGAAACCTATTATATGGACGCAAACCAGAGATTGGCAATAGAGAAATGAGAGAGATTATCAGTTGCCAAAATAGAGCATGCCGAGCTTGACTCCTACGATATATTGAGGTAAAGTAAGTTTTACCAACTACATATTGATGCGGACAGGTGTTTGCCACGCTATATTTGGTAGACTTAATAGGGAAGTCGGTGAAATTCCGACGCGGTCCCGCCACTGTGATGAGAGAGTTCCATTTGGTTTTTGCGCCACTGATTAGCTGATCGGGAAGGCACGAATGGAGCGATGACCCCGAGCCAGGAGACCTGCCTGACCGTCAGCACTGTGTAACCTACGGGAGATAGGGAAGTGTTCGAGCGCTCCATTCGTTTTTCGGCGGATGGATACGATGGGGATCATCATGCGCATTCGACATTTTGGCGTCGGATGCGCTTTTACTTTGGCTAAAAAAGTATAGAACAGCAGTAAAGGATGAGGGACATGTTAATCGCTTTTGATTCGAAAACAGGAAACGTGAGACGATTCGTAAGCAAGCTCGATCTGCCGCGCGTGGAGATTGATCCGGAGATGGTGATCGACGAGCCGTTCATTCTGGTCACGTACACGACGGGCTTTGGCCAGGTGCCGGAGAAGGTGGACCGTTTTCTGAAGCGGAATCATGTCTATTTGCGCGGGGTGTCGGCGAGCGGCAACCGCAACTGGGGAGCCAGCTTTGCCAAAAGCGCAGACACGATCGCCAGCCAATATGGCGTTCCGGTCATTTCCAAATTCGAACTGTCCGGTACCGGCCGTGACGTGGAACAATTTACGAGTGGGGTGGCAGCAATTGCGACACATTGAATTGAACAACCAACTGATGCAGCGAGGAAGCGACGGATTTTACCAACTGGAAAAGGACAGAGAGGCAGTCGCGGTCTTCATGGAAGAAGTACAGGCGAAGACGATGACCTTCAACAGCGTGAAAGAGCGCATGGACTATTTGATCGAAAATGACTTTTATGAAAATGTGTATGAAAGCTACACGGTTGAACAGGTCGATGAAGTGTTCCGCCTGGCGCATGACGCTGGTTTTCAATTCGCTTCGTACATGGCTATCTCCAAGTTTTACAAAGACTACGCCCTGAAAACAGACGACAAATCGATGTATTTGGAGCAGTACCCGGATCGGGTGGCGATTGTGGCGCTCTCGCTCGGGCGCGGAGACTTCGAACTGGCGAAGCGGCTGACCGTGTCGATGATGGACCAGCGACTCCAGCCGGCGACGCCGACGTTCCTCAATGCAGGGAAAAGCCGCCGCGGCGAAATGGTCTCCTGCTTCCTGCTGGAAATGGACGACTCCTTGAACTCGATCAACTACGTTCTCGGCACTTGCATGCAGCTTTCGAAAATCGGCGGCGGCGTGGCCGTCAACCTGTCCAAGCTGCGCGGGCGCGGAGAGCCGATCAAAGGCGTCGAGGGCGCAGCCAAGGGCGTCATGCCTGTACTCAAGCTGCTGGAGGACGCGTTTTCCTACGCCGATCAGATGGGGCAGCGCAAAGGCTCCGGGGCAGCCTACTACAACATCTTCGGCTGGGATATCAACGAGTTTCTCGATTGCAAAAAGATCAATGCCGATGAAAAGTCGCGGATCAAGACGCTGTCGATCGGCCTGATCGTGCCGAATGTGTTTTACAAGCTGGCAGAGGAAAACAAGCCGTTGACAGTGTTCGCTCCTTACTCCGTCTACAAGGAGTACGGCGCCCATCTGGATGATCTGGATCTCGACGAGATGTACGACGAGCTGGTGGCAAACGAGCGCGTCAAGAAAAAGGTAGTCATGAGCGCCCGCGAAATGCTCACCAAGATCGCGATGATCCAGATGGAGTCGGGCTACCCGTACATCATGAACAAGACGAACGCGAACAAAAATCACGCGCTGAAGGACATCGGCTCCGTGAAAATGTCCAACCTGTGCACGGAAATTTTCCAGCTCCAGGAGACGTCCACGATTACCAACTACGGCGAGCCGGACATCATCCGCCGCGACATTAGCTGCAATCTCGCTTCCTTGAACATCGTCAACGTGATGGAGCACAAAAAAGTGCGCGAATCCGTGCGCGAGGGCATCGAGGCGATCACCGCCGTGAGCGATGTGACCCGCGTGGAAAATGCGCCAGGCGTGCAAAAGGCCAACCGCGAGCTGCATTCCGTCGGGCTGGGTGCGATGAACCTGAACGGCTACCTGGCGAAAAACAAGATCGCCTACGAGAGCGAGGAAGCAAAAGACTTCGCCCGCACGTTCTTCATGATGATGAACTTCTACTCGCTGGAAATGAGCATGGAGATCGCCATGGCCAAAGGGGAAACCTTCATGGGCTTCGAGCAGTCGGAGTACGCCAAAGGCACGTATTTTGACAAATACCTCGCAAACGACTACCGTCCGCGCACGGAAAAAGGCAAGCAACTGTTCGCAGGCATGCACATTCCGACGCCGGAGGATTGGGCCGCGCTCAAGCAAAAGGTGCAGAAGAACGGACTGTATCACGCGTACCGTCTGGCGATTGCGCCGACGCAGAGCATTTCCTACATTCAGAATGCGACGTCGAGCGTGATGCCGGTTGTCGAGCACATCGAAACGAGAACGTACGCGAACTCGACGACCTACTACCCGATGCCGTATTTGTCGCAGGAAAACTATTTTTACTACAAATCTGCCTATGTGATCGACCAGTTCAAAGTGATCGATCTGATCGCCGAAATCCAGGAGCATGTGGACCAAGGCATTTCCACCGTGCTGCACGTCAACAGCAACATCTCGACCAGAGAGCTGGCGCGCTACTATATTTACGCCGCGAAAAAAGGCTTGAAGTCGCTCTACTACACGCGCACCAAGCATTTGACGGTAGAAGAGTGCATTAGCTGTGCCGTTTAAGCCGTTTACTGTGAGGAACCATCCGGCATGGAACAAAGTTTTTTCAGAGAAGAGGAACGCCCTAATGAAAGCTGTCAATTGGAACAGGCCAGACGACGATTTTACGATGACGTTTTGGAACCAGAACATCATGCAGTTCTGGACCGATGACGAGATTCCGCTCTCGGATGACAAAATGTCCTGGATGGAGCTCAGCGCTTCGGAACGGGACACGTACAAAAAAGTGCTCGGCGGACTGACTTTGCTCGACACCGTGCAAGGCGGCGTCGGGATGCCGAAAATCATGGAGCATGTGGACGGGCTGCAGCGCAAAGCCGTCCTGGCTTTCATGGGCATGATGGAGCAAATCCACGCCAAATCGTACAGCAGCATTTTCACGACGCTCGCGGCCACGGAGGAAATTGACGAAATTTTTGCCTGGGTGGAGCAGAGTCCGCATCTGCAAAAGAAAGCGGCGCTGATCGCAAAGCGCTACCAGGAGATCGAGACGCCAAAAGATTTGTACATGGCGATGGTCGCCTCCGTCTTTTTGGAAAGCTACCTGTTTTACAGCGGCTTTTTCTACCCGCTCTTTTTGGCCGGGCAGGGCAAGATGACGAGCAGCGGCGAAATCATCGACCTGATCGTCCGGGACGAGAGCATTCACGGCCTGTACGTCGGCGTGCTCGCGCAGGAAGTGTACCAGCGGCTCAGCGTCGTGGAGCAGGCGACGGTCAAAGAGGAGCTGTACGCGCTATTGCACGAGCTGCACCAAAACGAAGAGGAGTACACTGTCTCCTTGTACACAGAGATTGGCCTGGCGGACGAGGTGTTGGCCTACGTGCGATACAACGCGAACAAAGCGTTGATGAATCTGGGGCTGGAGCCGTTTTTCCCCGAGGAGGAAGTCAACCCGATCGTCTTGAACGGGATTCGCACGCACACGAAGCAGCATGATTTCTTCTCGAAAAAAGGCAATGGCTACGTCCGCACGCTCAACGTCGAGCCGCTGACGGATGACGATTTTCGCTTTGAGTAAAAAAGTTAAACGATCGTTTAAAAGGGTTGCTGTCTACAGACGGCAGCCTTTTTGTCGTGCCCGTTACGCGAAAAGGGGCGAGCGGCGCGCATGCACAGGCGCGCGCGAAGTAGCGGATGAGTTGCCCACATTCCTTCCTGTGAGATTTTCTCGATCAAGAATCTTTTATAGAAAGGAATAAAAGAATTCTTCATTTTAAAATACCTTTTCATTCATATTTATGTTATAAATAAATGATGTGTCGGCTCTTTTGATTGCCACCCGGTCGAGCCGAGTTGGGCTTAGGCTGGAACAGCAATGCGGCAGTGACGAGAGTCGCAGAATCATCGAGTCATGCGTCTGGAGGACTGATTTATCTGACAATGAATCCAGTGTTATCCAGTTTGGCTGGAGGCTGGACGAGCCGCTAGACTTCGTGAATTTTTTCACTAATCTGAGGGTTCCTTACAAGGCCCTTCGTTCTTACTCACAGGAGGTTTTTGTCATGCTTCAAAAAGTTTCATATTCGTTTATCGTCATCATCGGATTTATGCTGTTTGCGCTGTTTTTCGGAGCAGGCAACCTGATTTTTCCACCGATGCTGGGACAGATGGCGGGAACGAACGTCTGGGAAGCCAACGCCGGTTTTCTCGTGACAGGGGTTGGCTTGCCACTTTTGGCAATTACAGCGTTGGTGTATTCAGGTAAAGACGATTTGCGTTCGCTCGCAAGCCGTGTGCACCCGCTGTTCGGTCTTGTTTTCACGATTTTGCTCTATTTGGCGATCGGGCCGTTTTTTGCGATTCCGCGCTCCGGGAATGTTTCGTTTGAGATCGGGATCAAGCCGTTCTTGTCCGAGCAGGCCGGGCCTTTGCCGTTGATTGTGTTTACCGTCTTGTTCTTCACGCTCGCTTGCCTGTTGTCGCTCAATCCAGGAAAAATTATCAATGTAGTCGGAAAAGTCTTGACACCGATGAAGCTGACGTTTATCGGCATCATCGTCCTGACGGCGATTGTGTATCCGATTGGCGAGCTGCAAGCGCCAGTGGGCGATTACCAGTCCAAGGCGTTTTTCAAAGGATTCCAGGACGGCTATTTGACGCTGGACGCGCTCGGGGCGTTTGTATTCGGCATCATCATCGTCAATGCGATCAAGGAAAAAGGGGTTACGTCGAAAAAGCAAATTTTGCTGACGTGCGCCAAAGCAACGCTGATTGCGGGTGCGCTCCTGGCGTTTTTCTACTCGGTGCTTGCCTACATGGGCGCTTCCAGCGTGGAAAAGCTCGGCCATTTGGAAAACGGGGCGCAAATTTTGGCCAAAGTGTCGAATTATTACTTCGGTTCTTACGGCGGCCTGCTGCTCGGCCTGATGATTACTGCGGCGTGCCTGACGACCAGCG
This sequence comes from Brevibacillus sp. FW306-2-1A-C05A, assembly GCF_058781555.1. Classification (NCBI taxonomy): domain Bacteria; kingdom Bacillati; phylum Bacillota; class Bacilli; order Caryophanales; family Paenibacillaceae; genus Brevibacillus; species Brevibacillus sp. FW306-2-1A-C05A. The sequence continues at coordinate 62,318 of NZ_JBYSWV010000019.1, read as the reverse complement.
TCGGATTGATTACGGCGTGCTCGTCGTATTTCCACGCGATGTTTCCGCGCATTTCGTATAAAAAGTTTGCCGTCATTTTGGCTGTGTTCAGTACGCTCGTCGCCAATATCGGGTTGACTGCGCTCATCAAGGTGTCTGTTCCGATTTTGACGACGATGTACCCAATCGCCATCTCGCTGATCTTTTTGACGTTTTTGCATCAAGGGTTTGGCGGTCGGCCAGAGGTGTATCAAGGCAGCTTGTTCGGTACGTTTCTCGTCAGCCTGTTTGACGGGCTGAATGCTGCCGGGGTCGAGCTTGCGGCGATCAACGACGTCTTTTCCCGCTACTTGCCGATGTACACGATCGGCCTGGGCTGGCTGCTGCCTGCATTGATCGGGGGCGTTGGCGGCTACCTCGTTTATTTGATGCGCAAACCATCGCTGCGCGCGCGTGAGCTTCGCCTGACCAAGCAATAGGACAGGCATTATGAGGAAGCAGCCTGAACGTTGACATCAGTTTGCAAAGTGGAAATAGTTTAGCATGACAAAAACTGGTTTACGTGTTACTGTATGAAGAAAGGTGTGTCCCGCCCATTTTTGGGGCACATGCACTCATACCGACAATTTCATATGAGTGGAGACAGGTTCCTTGGCGATGAATATCGGCGCAAGGATGAAAAGGGAAGTCGGTGAGAATCCGACACGGTCCCGCCACTGTATGAGGGGAGTTTGCACAACTTTTGGCCACTGGTCGAGCTGACTGGGAAGGCGTTGTGCAGATCATGATCCTCAAGTCAGGAGACCTGCCTGTTTCGACAACACTGCTTAACCTACGGGAGATAGGGAGGTGTTAGGATGCTGTGATCTCAGTGTTTATTTGGCATTTCTAACGTTCTTTCTGATCGTTGGAGATGCCTTTTTTATTGGGCGAAATCGAAAAAATGATCGCAAAGGATGGAGAGGAAGCAAATGAAAAGCAGCAACTTGGGATATCCGCGGATCGGCAAAGATCGCGAGTGGAAAAAGGCACTGGAAGCTTTTTGGGCGGGGAAACTCGACGAGACGACATTCCTTGCGCAAATGGAGCAAATTCGCAAGCAGCACCTGGTCAAACAACAAAAAAAGGGGATCGACTGGATTCCGGTCAACGACTTTACTTTCTACGACCACATGCTCGACATGGCGGTCATGTTCGGCCTGATTCCGAAGCGGTTCGCGTATGCGGGCGGTCCGGTGCCGCTGGCTACGTATTTTGCGATGGCGCGCGGCAACAAAGACGCGGTCGCCAGCGAAATGACCAAGTGGTTCAACACGAACTACCACTATATCGTCCCCGAGTTCGGCGAGCGCACGCCTGTCTTGACGGAAAACAGGCCGCTGCAAGCGTACCTGGAGGCGAGAGATCAGCTAGGGATCGCCGGCAAGCCTGTCATCGTCGGGCCGTACACGTTTGTCAAGCTGTCCAAAGGGTATGCCAAAGACGAATTTGAACGCGTCGTCGATCAGATCGTGCCGCTGTACGTGGACGTCCTTCGCGAGTTGGAACTGCACGGCGTCGAGTGGGTGCAGATCGACGAGCCTGCGTTTGTCCTCGATCTTACCGGGCAAGACAAAGTGCTCATTCGTCGCGTGTACGAGCAGTTCAGCCAGGCGCTGCCGCACCTGAAGCTGATGGTGCAGACGTACTTTGAAGCGGTGGACTGGTACGAGGAGCTGATTGAACTGCCTGTCCACGGTTTGGGCCTTGATTTTGTTCACGGGAAAACAGCGAACCTGGCCAACTTGACGACGCACGGTTTTCCGCAAGACAAAGTGCTCGGCGCCGGGGTCATCGACGGACGCAACATTTGGCGCTCGGCCCTGGAGGAAAAGTGGGAGTTGGTCAAAACGTTGTGCACCGTAGTAGCCCCAGAGCGGGTATGGGTTCAGCCGTCGAGCAGCCTGCTGCACGTTCCGGTTACCGTCGAAGACGAAACCGATTTGCCGGAAGAAGTGCGCGTCGCATTGGCGTTTGCCGATGAGAAATTGGCTGAAGTGCGCTTATTAGTCCAAGGTTTCCAATATGGAAAGTATGTTATCTCGAAGGAAATCGCCCAGAACGAGAAAGACTTGCAGCGCTTGGCCCAATCTCCGGCACGGAACCGCCAGGAAGTGCAGGAGGCGAGAAAAGCGCTGGCGTCGACAGCGGCGAAGCGGGCAGTGCCGTTCCACGAGCGTCGCGAGATTCAGCAGGCGACGTGGAAGCTTCCGCTGCTGCCAACGACGACGATCGGCAGCTTCCCGCAGACGACAGAAGTTCGCCAGGCCAGACAGCAGTTCAAAAAAGGAAACTGGACCGTCGAACAGTACGATGCGTTCATTCAGGAGCAAATCCGCGAGTGGATCGCCATTCAGGAACAGATCGGCCTGGATGTGCTGGTGCACGGCGAGTTCGAGCGGACAGACATGGTGGAATATTTCGGAGAAAAGCTCGACGGCTTCGTTTTCACGAAAAACGGCTGGGTGCAGTCGTACGGCTCCCGTTGCGTCAAACCGCCGGTCATTTACGGCGACGTGCAGTTCGTCTCCCCGATGACGGTCAAGGAGAGCGTATATGCCAAGTCGTTGACGGATAAACCAGTGAAAGGGATGCTGACAGGTCCTTCCACGATTTTAAACTGGTCGTTCGTGCGCGACGACGTCTCCCGTCAGGAAGTGTGCGAGCAGATCGCGCTGGCGCTGCGCAAAGAGGTGGAGGCGCTGGAAGCGGCGGGCATTCGCATGATTCAGGTGGATGAGCCGGCATTGCGGGAAGGCTTGCCGCTCAAGCAGGCAGACAGAGCCGCGTATCTGGACTGGGCGGTCAAGTCGTTCCGGGTCGCTACCTCGACAGTCGAGCCTGGCACGCAAATTCATACGCACATGTGCTATTGCGAATTCCACGATTTCATCGACGCCATCAGCGAGCTGGATGCCGATGTGATCTCGATCGAAACTTCCCGCAGCCACGGCGAGCTCGTCTCGGTGTTCGGGACGTGCACGTACGACAAAGGGATCGGCCTCGGCGTCTACGACATCCACAGCCCGCGCGTTCCGGCTGTGGCCGAGATCGAGGAAATGGTGTCCCGCGGCGTGCAAGTCCTGCCGCCAGGGCAATTCTGGATCAACCCGGATTGCGGGCTGAAGACGCGGGGCAGAGAGGAAACAATCGCGTCTCTGAAAAACATGGTAGCGGCGACACACGCAGTACGAAACCGCCTGGCACAAAAAGCATAAGCATGAGCGAGAGGAGCAGTACAGATGGCAACAGAAGCCCAGATCGCAACAGAAGCACGGCCTGTCGGGCAGTCGAGAACTTTTTTGACAGACCTCGTCTTCCCGCCGGATACGAACCATCACAATACGATCTTCGGCGGCAAAGTAATGGCGTACGTCGACAAGATCGCCTGCATCGCGGCGATGCGCCATTGCCGCAAGCCGGTAGTCACCGCGTCCAGCGATTCGTTCGATTTCCTCGCGCCGATCAAGACAGGGGAAGCGATCAACCTGGAAGCGTACGTCACCTGGACGCACAACACGTCGATGGAAGTGTTCGTGAAGGTGGAGTCGGAAAATCTGTTGACAGGCGAAAAACGCATGACCGCGAGAGCGTACTTGACGATGATCGCCCTCGACGAGCAAGGCAAGCCGACGCTGGTGCCCGCCGTCATCCCGGAAACCGAGGAGGAGCGCCTCCAGCACGAAAAGGCGAAGCATCGCTACGCGCTGAGGAAGCAGCGGAAGGCGGAGTTGTAGTCACCGTTGCAAGAAACAGCATACAGCAACAAAAGCAATGCCAAAAGCCCTCACCGACAGGTTGAGGGCTTTTGCTGTGAGCGGCACGCAGGCACTAAGGGATCAAGGGCAAACACACAATGCGGCACGGGGAAAGCCGCAACGTCAAAACAACTGTTGCCGCACCAACGGCCGCAGCTCCTCTGTAAACTGCTCGACCAGCTCGGGCCGTCCGTGAAACTGTGCAGGCGTATTTTGAAACAGTACGGCTTCCCACTGCTCGCCCTGCTTTTTCGCTACGAGCGTCTGGTGCGCATGGAGCGCTGGATCAAGCTCGTCTTTTCCGGGAGGGATCATGCCGACCATGGCGCGAACCATCCCCACTTCCTCGCTGAGCAGGCATGCGGACTTGATTTTGTACACAAAGGGGGGAGTCAGATGGTGGGAAAAAACGTCGTGCAGGTGCGTAAAAATGGCGGCTCGTCCGATCAGATGGCTGCCGTCAAAGCCGATAAGCTCGCCGTCTGCCGCGAACGGAGCGGACATGCCGGATGCACTGTGTTCGTTCCAGCCGCGAATGACTTGCCGGTAGAGGGTGCGAATCGCATCTTCGTGTGTGGCTGTGCCCATCCTGGCGTACCTCCTTGGGTGGCTGTTTGAACCATAGTGTATCATACGAACCCGAAACGATGTCAAAGGCTTGTGAGCACGCACCGAACGCTACTTTCAGGATCGCGCCGCGCGTGTGCATGGTCTGCTGTGGCTGCCGTGCGCTTCGCTGCGAGTGTGTTTCCATCCGGATGGAGTTCGGGTCGTACAGCGATGACAGGCAGTAAACTGAAGGATGAACTACATTTTCCAAGATGTATTGAAGTAAATTAATGCAAAAGATATACTATTCTAAAAACTTACACCAAACGAAACGCAAAGGAGTCTTTTCGGTATGGATCAGGATCAGCACCAGCACGTAAAAGAACGCATTCGCAAGCAATACGGCCATTTGACCGCCAGCCAAAAGATCATTTCCAAAATCGCCCTCGAAAAGCCGAGCCTGCTAGCTATCCATACGGCCAAAAAAATCGCGGAGCTGACGAATACGAGTGAGGCGACCGTCATTCGTTTTTGCTACGCGCTGGGCTATTCCGGCTACACAGAGTTGCAGGAGGAGATCAAAAAGTCGCTGTTGATCGGCGACCAGAGAAAGGGGCCGATCCAGAAATACCGCGACACCGAAGCTGCGCTCACCCGCGACAATTACGCGCACCAGGTCATCGAAACCGACATCGCCTACCTCCAGCAAAGCTTGCAGCAGATCGACTACGGCTTGCTGCATCAGGCTGTGCAAAGCATTATGGCGGCGCACCGGATCGTCGTCGTAGGGTTTCGCTGGTGCCACATCCCGGCGAAGTGGCTGTTTTCCGCCTTGAACGCGATCAAGGGCAACACCCACCTGTACACGGGCGCGGTCGACAACGCCGACTACTTTTTGACCGAACGCGAGCAGGAGTGGCTCGTCATTGCGCTTTCTTTTCCGCGCCATCCGAGCGAGACGGTTGCCATGGTGCATTCCGCCAAGGCATTGGGGGCAAAAGTGCTCGCGATTACCGAGGGCGAGCTGTCGCCGATCAGCCAGGCTGCCGATCTGCTGCTGAAAATCACGACGCCGCAGCCTGTTGCGACCAGCGGCATGCCTACGCTGTTTTCGGTGCTGAATGTCCTCGTCAAAGGGGTGATGGTCCACGATGCTGCGCGTGTGCAACAACGGCTGCAGCACTACGATGAGATCAGCTCGAAGCTCTACTCCTTCGTCGGAGAAGAGGAAGAAGACTTTTCGATCTATTGAAATCCAACGATTATCAAAAAAGTAAGGGAGGATGCAGCCATGTCTTTGCTCGTTTGGTTCGCCGCTACAGGCGACAGCTTTCTCACACGCGACTTGCCTTATCGCGATCACGCTTTTCAGGAAGTAGCCCGTTTGCTGCATCGTGCCGATGTGCGCATCGCCAATCTGGAGTCGACCGTGCACGACAACGAAGGCTATCCGAGCGCGCAAAGCGGCGGCACCTGGGCGATGTCGCCGCCAGCTTCGTTGCAGGTATTGAAGGACTATGGCTTTAACATGATCGGCTGGGCGAACAATCACACGCTCGACTATTTGTACGGCGGGCTGGAAGCGACGGAGCGCCACCTGAATGAATACGGCTTCGTCCATGCCGGCGCTGGCAAAAATCTCGCGGAGGCGTCCGCTCCCCGCTATCTCGAATGCGAGTCGGCGAGAGTGGCCTTGATCGCGGCGACATCGACGTTCCATCCGTGGTGGGCGGCGGGCGAACAGCGTCCAGACAGCATCGGCCGCCCCGGAATCAATCCGCTGCGCTACGTCATGACGCATTATTTGCAGCCGGAAAAGCTCGCCAGGCTGCAAGAGATTGCCGCTGTGACAGACATCAACGCCTTCAACAAGCTATTGATCGAGGAAGGCTTCATGAACGATCCGGGCAAAGACGTTTTTTTGTTCGGAAACGCCCGCTTTATGGCGGGAGAAGAGGAGGGGACGACGACTCAGCCGCATCCGCGCGATCTGGCCCGGATCGTGCAGCGGATCGGGGAGGCGAAGCGGCGCGCCGACTACGTCGTGGTCAGCATTCACGCGCATGAGATGAAAGGCGATGCCAAAGAGGTGCCCGCAGACTTTTTGCCTGTTTTCGCCAAAGCGTGTATCGACGCCGGGGCGCATGCCGTGGTTGGGCACGGTCCGCATCTGCTGCGCGGCATCGAAATTTACAAAAACAGGCCGATCTTTTACAGCCTGGGCGATTTCGTCTTCCAGACCGAGTTGGTGACGACGCAGCCGGCCGATTTTTACGAACATTACGGGCTGGACCATACGCACAACGTCGCAGACGCGCTGGAGGCGATGAGCGCGAACTACACGCGCGGCTTGTGCGTGCACAAAGAGGTGTGGCAGTCGGTCATTCCGCTGTGGAGTATGCAAAATGGCGAGCTGGTCGAGCTGGAGCTGCACCCGATTGAGCTTGGCTTCGAGCAGCCTGTCTATCGGATGGGCTGGCCGAGACTGAGCGCGAACCCGGAGATTTTGCTCGGACTGCGGGCGCTTTGCGAACCGTACGGCACGGTTATCGAAATGGACAACGGCATCGGGAGGGTGCGGCTGCAAAAAGGCTGAGCTGGCTGCGCCGAATCTGCTTTCCATCCCATACTTGAATGGAGTGATTCACATGATGGCGAGAATCACCATGGTCATGCTGTTCGTGCTGTACATGATTAACTATGCGGACAAAACGATTGCGGGCTATTCTGCGGTACCGATTATGGCAGAGTTTTCCCTGTCGCAAAAAGAGTGGGGGCTGGTCGGAAGCAGCTTCTTCTGGTTTTTCTCGATCGCCGGAATCCTGGGGGCGGCGCTCTCGGACCGGATCGGGACGAAAAAGATGCTCGCCATCATGGCTTTGTCCTGGACGGTCATCCAGTTTGGCGCTTATGCGATCGCCGGATTGCCGATGCTCGTGGTCGCGAGGGTGCTGCTTGGCATCGGCGAAGGCCCGTTTTGGGCGACGGTGGTCAGCCACCTGAACAAATGGTTTCCCGAAGAAAAGCGCGGGCTCGTCTATTCGACCGTCAACTTCGGCGCTTTTGTGGGCGCTGTGGCCTCGGCTCCGCTGCTGGTTTCGCTCATTGACAGCAACGGCTGGCGGTTTGCCTGGGCGTTCATGGGCGCTCTCAGCCTGATTTGGCTTTTGATCTGGCTGTGGGTCGGCAAGGACAGACTGCCGATCAGCGTCGAGGCGGCAAAGCCTGCGGCAGCTTTGCCCAAAGCCAGGTGGACGGACATCTCCGGCGTCCTGCTCTCGGCGACGTTTTTGCTCTGCTTTCTCATTTATTTCGCGCAAATTTGGGGCACGACGTTTGCCTCTGTATGGGAGCCTGTCTACCTGGTGCAAGTCATCCATTTAACGAATCAGCAAATGGCCTACTCGATTGCCGGGATGGGGCTTTTGGCAGGGCTGATGACCATCCTGATTTCCTGGACAGGGGATCGCCTCTATAAAAAGCATCGCAGCTACCGCAAATCGTACGTGCTGGTAGGGGGAGTCTCGATCATTTTGGGCGGCGTGTGCTTTTATACGGTCACCTTCGTCCAGTCGACGCCGCTTGTGCTGATCGCGCTCTGCCTGGGAAAAGGGTTTGCTTTTTCCGTGGGCACGGCCGCCTCTGTCATCGTCAGCAGCATGCTGCCAGAGCGCACGGGCTTGCTTGTAGGCGTGCTGTCCAGTCTCGTCACGCTGGCCGGGATTATTTCTCCGCTCGTCACAGGCTCGATTGTGCAGGCAGCAGGGAATGTCGGCGTCGGCTTCAGCCATGCGATGATCGTGAATGCGCTCTTGTTTGTCGGCTGCGGCGTCCTCTTTCTGCTCTTTGCCAAACGGGAAGAAAAAAAGACGCCGTTGCTCGCAGAAATCCCTACGGTTTCCTAAAAGAAATGCTTTATCCGGCTCGTTTCAGGTGTTAAAATTTTCTGAAAAGGGGGTAGATGTGATGTATCATTTGAATGAAAACTTGCGGCAAAGCGCACAAAATTTCCCGGACCATCCCGCCTACATATTTTCGGGGGAGACGACCACGTACCGAGAATTGAACCAGCAGGTGGATGAGCTGGCCTCCGGCTTGGCCAAGCTCGGGATCGGAAAAGGAGACGCTGTTGCGCTCATCATGGACAATCGGCCACAGTTTGTAAGCGCTTACTACGCGATTTTGCGGACAGGTGCTGCCGTCGTCCCGATGAATCCGATCTACACGCCGCGGGAGATCAGCTTTATCCTCGCCAACAGCCAGGCTAAAGCCGTGATCGCCCTCGCCGCGCTCGAACCTGTCCTTACCCCCTTGAAGGAACAACTGGAGCATGTGACACATCTCATCTACACGGAGGCGACAGGCGACGAGCTGACGCTGGAGCAGGTCGCACAAGCGGGGGACGGCAGCTTTGTCGAGCCAGAGCGACACGAAGACGATCTCGCCGTGATTTTGTACACGTCCGGCACGACCGGGCAGCCGAAGGGCGCGATGCTCTCTCACCGCAACATGGCTTCCAATGCAGAAGCGATGGGGATTTTGTTCGAGCTGCTCCCCGAAGATCGGGTGGTGGCGGTGCTGCCGATGTTCCACGTCTTTTGCATGACGGTTTGCCTCAACGGTCCGATTCGCTACGGCGCATCCATTATCATCATTCCACGCTTCCATCCGGTAGAAGTGGTCAATACGATCCGCGAGCAAAAAGCGACCTGCTTTGCGGGCGTGCCGACGATGTACAACTACATGCTCCAACTGCCGAATGCGACGAAGGAAGATTTCGCTTCCGTCCGTCTCTGCTGCTCGGGCGGCGCATCCATGCCTGTCGAGCTCTTGCACAAGTTCGAAGCCAAGTACGAGGTAATGATCTTAGAAGGCTACGGGCTGTCCGAGGCGGCTCCGGCCACTGCCTTCAACCCGTTGCGCGGGACGAGAAAGCCTGGCTCGGTCGGAGTGGACATCCCCCATGTCGTGAACAAGGTCGTCGATCCGGAGGGCAACGAGTTGCCGCGCGGCGAAGTCGGCGAGCTGGTGGTGCAAGGCCCGAATGTCATGCTCGGCTATTTGGGACTGCCGGAAGATACGGCCGCCACGCTTCGAAATGGCTGGCTGTACACGGGCGATATGGCGCGGATGGACGAGGAAGGGTATGTGTACATCGTAGACCGCAAAAAAGACATGATTCTCGTCGACGGCTACAACGTCTACCCGCGCGAGGTGGAGGAAGTGCTCTACCAGCACCCGGCGATTATCGAGGCGGCGGTGATCGGCGTGCCGGACGAAGTGCACGGCGAAGCAGTCAAAGCTTTTGTCGCGCTCAAAGAAGTAGCGGTGTCCCAGGAAGACATCGTCGCGTTTTGCCAGGACAAATTGGCGAAGTACAAAGTGCCGCGCCTGGTCGAAATCGTACCGGAGCTGCCGAAAAACAGCACGGGCAAAATTTTGCGCCGCAGCTTGCGCAAGTAATCTGCGCTTGGACGTGTGCGACATAGTTAGCTGATTGTGATTGACAGAAGGAGAAGAGCCAGACCCGCGCGGGATCTGGCTCTTTTTTGCCCAGAGCGGATTCTTATACGGAATAACGGGAGGGCACCTTTCATCAAGGGTATTTCGTTTACGTGATCGTCGTAAGCTGGACTGACTGGCTTTGGGCAAACAGTCGAGGCGCGCGGCGGCAAAATTCAGGCGGAAATGGGCGGCGCAACACCGGCGTCGATCCGTACATGCTGGCATCGGTCATTCAAAAATTTTGTACGGTACTTACCAAAACGCGACCTTTTGCGCCGACCACATGCCCAAAAGACTTGCAGCTCTATGCAGCAGCAGCCCACGAACAGCACGTGCCCGTACTCGTCGGAGGCACGGTATCGCAGATGTACGAAGTAGCAAAGGCACAGGACAAAGGAAGCTGGAATTCGTCCGCGGTCTGCACGACGACAGAGAAGCAGGTTGGGTGAGTATTGGGCGGTAGGGTTTTCTACATTTGCAAAAAGTCGATGCTTCCTGTAGAGGAGCATCGGCATTTTTTGTCGCTTGCTTGCAGATAGCTGTATTTTTTTGTGAATGCGGGAAAAAGAGGATTGCTTACTCCACCGCATCATCGGTCGATAACGGATAGCTGCTCTCATAAGAAAAGGGCTTCTGCTTCACTTGGTGACCGTTAGCATGGCAAACACCGCGTTACAGTTTGAATTCTTAGTAAATAGTTTGAACGAAATTGGGGAAGATAGATTGAAGATCGTGTTAATGTATTGGATCGTATTACACAATGTCTAATTACAAGGTTATTCCTGATGCACATTAAAAATGGTCGGAATCGACAAAACATTATAGACGATTCTGAGTGCAAATGTTGATACGAAATGGTATAATGTGTAATAAAATACATAAGGAGGTAATTTGGTGTTTAAGAAACTAATCTCATTATTTTTTTGCATTATCGCTCATCTTAGTACAAGCAACATTTGTCGCACAAGCAAAGAGCAACGAAGTGACAGAAGAAGTTGTAGATCAAGTAGCAAAAGAATATTTGAAGAGATTGAAGACTACTGTAGAGTTTGAAGACAAAACCAATGTGATTCCATTTTATGACCTTGATGATAACGAGTTAGGTTACTATTATCAGTTTGAGAATGGGGAAGAGAGCTTCTTTATGTTACTATCATCCAATACTGACTACTCACCGCTTTTCTCAGCCGGAAGTGGCGAACCTGATATTAAGATCATAGACGATGATGGTAAATATTATTACGCTGGTAATGTGACTCTCTATAAAGCTGAAAGTGATACAAATGTTGTAGATAGAATTAATGATGCATTGAATAAAAGCTCTTTGATGCAGAAAAGCGTAAGCAAAAGTAATCAGTTAGATAAAAGAGAATTGCGCATTAAGAAAAACTCAAAATCAATAGATAAATGGGAGTTGTTTATCTCTGATAGTAAAACCACATCTCGTAAAGATACATCAGCTGTTTCAACCGCAGCAGTAAAAGAGGATTATATCAAAGGTGTTGAAATAATGAATCAATGGGGGAGCGGTGTGGACTATCCAGCTAGTTCTTGTGGGCCGACTACCCTCGCAACAATAGCTGAATACTGGAGATCTGAAGAAAGCAAAAGTAAAATACGCGGACTTGATTATTACTCGGAAGCGGATATGATTAACCACATGTGGGATACACATGGAGGGACAGTTTTAGGGATGACTACTGGTAAACTAAGAGATGCTATAAAAATTCACACTAATGAACATGGAGGTAAGTATTCTGTTAAAACAAATAGTTTCAATAATTTCACTACCTATAAATCGGAAATTAGAGCAGATAGACCTCTAGCAATTAAATTCGATGATTGGTTTGTGTTTGACGATAGTTGGGGGGATGAATATGTTTATGATTACCATTGGACAACAGGAGTAGGATATATTGAAGGTGATGGCGATGAAATAATGTATATCCATGATAGTGTAGGCGGTGTTGCTTATATCGATTATGTAACTCATGAGGATATTGTTACTATGGTATCAATAGATATTAATTAGTTAATAGTACGTCTAGGGTAAGTAAGAGACTTACTCTAGACGTAAGGAGATATAGAATATGCTGAAACGAATTATAAAAATCGTTGGGGTTCTTTTGATCCTAGCAGTTCTTGTTAGTGGATGCTCTGAATTCTTCGGAACGATCAATGGTAGAATAGCAGCAAACAAACATGCTATTGAGTACATAAGCAAGAAATACAATGTTCCTATCGAACAACTTGGAGCAGATATACCTTCTTATAGATATGGACAGCGATTGTATGTTACAGGTATCAATGATAAACAAGAACAAAAAAAGTATACTGTATATGTCAGAATGTGGGGAGAGGGTGAAGTTATGAATATTTATGAGGAATGATAAATGGACCTCTGTCAATAGATTAAATACACTAAACCGAGAGAATTACGTAAGTGAATCAGAGTTTATGTTCGTATTGGTTTGGAGAGATACCCGATTAATGAGTGGAGAAGCATGTGATGTATCGACTTTCCCAAATTTACTTGACACGAAGGTAAGACCAATATTGGACTTTCATCAATCCTCTTTACACGGAGTTAAGACGAAGGATAACTTTGTGTAAAGAGGTTATTTTTCTATGCGTAAAAGTATGACAACGCCTTAAAGATAACTGCCGTGTTGCAAATCATGCATGAAGGAATGAAAGTCTCCCCTGTTGCGAAAGCTTCAGGCCTTCCTCCTACGACGCGTAGCCGATGGGAGTATGAATATCAAACACACGGTGATGAAGCCTTTGCAGGTAACGGGAAACGTATCAATTGAGATAGTTGGCTGTGCGTTCATTTCCGTTCTTTTCCTTTTCCCTCCGCCCATTGACAAGGCATTCCCGACATGCCTAGCATGAAGAATCAAGAAAAAGGAAGGGAAGGCGCCAGATGCAAGAAATCGACACCACCACGCTCAACCGCCTTTGCCAACAAAACAAGCCCTTCGCCTTGTTCATCTACACTCCCATGTGCGGCACCTGCAAGCTGGCGGAGCGGATGCTGCACGTCACCAGGGAAGCGCTCCCGGGGCCGCTTCCGTTGTACCAGCTCAACATCAACACGGCCGCAGCCCTCGCAGGGCGGCTGCAAATCACGAGCGTCCCGGCCCTGTTCCTGTTTCGCGGGGAACAGGTCACAGGCAGGCATTATGCGCTGCGCTCCGTCGGTTATTTGTACGACGTGCTGAAAACACTCGTCTAGACAAACACCTATCTCCTTCGTCCTGAATAAAAGAAAGAGAGACATATTGCGAAGGGGGAGGCGCATGCAAATCCATGTCGTGGAAGAAGGACAGACGCTGTCCGGAATAGCAGCAGCGTATGGGACGACGGCTGAGGAGATCGCGGAGGCAAACGAGCTACCCGATCCGGGCAGGCTCGTCGCGGGACAGGCGATGGTGATTCCGATTGTCGGGAGCTACTACTGGGTCAGGCAGGGAGACACCTTGTACACGATCGGGCAGCGCTACCAGATCAGCGCAGGCGAGCTGGCCCGCGTCAATAACATATCGCAGTACCGCCCGTTGCAAATCGGGCAACGCTTGTACATCCCGCCCCGTCCGCGTCGGGCGGCGGATTTCAACGCGTATGCGGAGCCGCGCAGGACGGTGTCGGCAGCACTGGAAGCGGACGTGCGCACGGCGGCACCGCATTTGACGTACCTGGCGCCGTTCAGCTTTCGGATCAGGCGGGACGGGACGCTGGCCCGGCCGCCATTGAACGATTTTCCTGCCATTGCAAAAGAAAACCAGGTCGTGCTGATGCTCGTCGTCACCAACCTGGAAAGCGACCAGTTCAGCACCGAGCTGGGCGGGCTTATCCTGAACGACCAGGAGCTGCAAAACAAGGTGCTCGACAACATTTTTCAAACGGCGAGAGAGCTTGGGATGGGGGACATCCATTTCGATATGGAGGCGCTCCCGGCTGCGGATCGCGAGGCGTACATCCGCTTTTTGCGCAGGGCTCGCGACCGGGCGCACGCTCAGGGGATGATGATTTCCGTCGCTTTGGCACCGAAGACGAGCGCCGAGCAGCAAGGCAGATGGTACAGCGCCCACGATTACCGGGCGATTGGCGAAATTGCCGACTTTGTCGTCATCATGACGTATGAGTGGGGCTACAGCGGGGGGCCGCCGATGGCCGTGTCACCGATCGGGCCTGTGCGTCGCGTCCTCCAATACGCGCTGACCGAAATGCCGGCCGAAAAAATTTTGATGGGTCAAAACTTGTACGGCTACGACTGGACGCTGCCTTATGAGCAGGGGACGACGGCGAGAGCGTTGAGTCCGCAAGCGGCGATTGCCTTGGCAGCGCGGGAAAACGCCGTGATTCGCTACGATTACCGGGCGCAGGCGCCGTTTTTCCACTATACGGCAGACGACGGCAGGCGGCATGAAGTATGGTTTGAGGACGCCCGCTCGATTCAAGCCAAGTTCGATCTGGTGAAGCAACTGGGCATACGCGGAGTCAGCTACTGGAAGCTCGGTTTGCCGTTTCCGCAAAACTGGCTGTTGATCGAAAGCAACTTCCGCGTCCGCAAACGGGCGTAGCGAGAAGGCGTGCAATCCACTTTCGGCTTGTACGCCTTTTTCGTTTTCCGGCTGGTACTTTTTTCGCCGTGTGCCTGTCAGCCAGTCAGGAGGGCGCACGCTCCTTTTGTCTGCTGGCTGGCGCAGTTCCCGGCAATGGACGACGACTCGTTGCAGAACAGATAGCGGTTCGTCGCCAGAGGCGGGTACAAAACAGCCAGGCTGTCCGACAAAACGAGCCCCTCGCTGTTTCGCGCGTGCTTTTTCAGCAACGCCGGGCCGCTGCAAGTGTTGGCCCGGTCACGTTTTCGATTGGCAGCAATCGTGGTATGATGGAAAAAGAATACGTAGAAAAGGAGAGAAAGTATGGGAGAATGCAAGCTGGATCACAGCAAAGAGGATGTGCAAAAGAAGTTGGCCGAGCAAGCGCCGTTTTTGTCCGAAGAGCGGGTAGGACAGTTCCAGCGCATGCTGGAAGGAGAGCTTAGCCAGGAGCGTTTGAACGAGCTGTTTCACCTGTTGAAAAAATACGATCTGGCAAGCCCGGAAGAGCGCCTCGTGCGCGAACAGCAGATGGATCGGCTGTTTGGCTAAAAAAGCCGTCACCGGATCGGCTTGCGGCCCATGAAGCCCTCGCGCAACCCGTGGTAGTGGGTGATGGATTCCTCGCCCTCGCGCCAGCACAGGAGCACTTCTTCGCCGTCGATGATCGCGGGAAAGTCGAACAGGCCGATGTCGATGTCCTTCACCTGGATGCCTTTGCCGATCAGTTGGGTGACGTGCATCTTCGCTTCCAGTTCGAGAAACTCAAGCTGGCATTCCACCGAAAAGAGCGCCTCTTCGTCAACGGGCTGCTGCTTTTTGATTTGCTCGCGCTTTTGATACATTTCGTAGAAAGAGCGCTTCGATTTTTGCAAAAACGAGAGTTCTTCACGTACATAGGGCAACAAGTCGTTCGCTTCCTGAAGCGTAAAGATTTTTTTGTTCACGGATCATCCCTCCACGATCTCTATTCTATTAGTATAATATCACCCTTGGCGGGAGAAAATGGCCGGAATGGAAAAAGCGCAAATGGCTTTCCGCTCCGGCGGCAAGGAGCAAAGATGGAAGACAGAATCTATTATCAAGATGCGTATGCGACAACGTTTTCGGCGCGCGTACTGCGGCAGGGTACGGAAGAGGATGGAACGCCGTACGCTGTGCTGAGCCAGACGGCGTTTTACCCGACGGGAGGCGGACAGCCCGGGGATGTGGGCACGCTCAGAGAATGTCGGGTCATCGACGTGGAAGAAGTAGCGGGCGAGGTGCGTCATCGGCTGGAAGCTCCGCTGCCGGAGGACTGCGCGGAAGTGGTCGGGCAGATCGATTGGGACCGCCGCTTCGATCACATGCAGCAGCATGCCGGACAGCACATTTTGTCCGCCGCGTTTCTGGAAGTCGCGCGGGCGGAGACGGTCGCGTTTCATTTGGGAAAAGAACGCGTGACGATCGACGTGCGCCTGGATGAGCTGACAGCGGATTTGTGGGAAGCAGTCGAGCAGCGGGCCAACCAGGTCGTGCTGGAAAACCATCCGATCATCGCCCGGTTTGTCGACGACGAGGAGCTGGCTACGTTGCCGCTGAAAAAACAGCCGACGGTCACGGAAAATGTCCGCGTCGTCATCATCCCCGAGTACGACTACAATCCGTGCGGCGGCACACATCCTGCGCGCACGGGCGAAGTGGGCATGATTAAAATTCTCGGCTGGGAGCGCCATCGCGGAAACATCCGGCTGGAGTTCATCTGCGGCTTGCGGGCTTTGCGGGATTACACGCGCAAGCAGGCGGCTGTGCGCGAGCTGGCGAAGCGGTTTGCGACCAGCGAGGCGGAGCTGATCGCGCAGGCAGAGCGCGTGCTGGCCGAACGGGACAGTTTGAAAGCAAGGCTCGCCGACGCCGAAAAGCAACTGCTGGAAGGCGAAGTCCGAAAGCAGCTTGGCGTGGCAGAGCAAGTGGGAACTGTGCGTGTCATCGCGCAAGTTTTCCCGGACAAAACGATCCAGCAACTGCAGCAGTACGCCCAGCTCGCAGTCGCGGAGGCGCCGGACGTCGTATGCTTGCTGGCCGCAGCGACTGACGAGAAGACCCAGCTTGTGTTTGCGCGGGGGCAGGACGTGAACGTCGCCGTCAACCAGCTTATCAAGGAGACGCTGCCGTTGATTGCCGGAAAAGGCGGCGGCAATCCGGCGATGGCGCAGGGCGGCGGTCAACCAGCGCCTGCTGCGGACGAAGTGTTGGCGCACGCCCGCAAGCTGCTTGCCCAGTCGCTGGCCTGACGGACTAGCTGTGGGCAAGGCCGTTCACGCCTGGCCCCTACCATGATGGATGATGCGAGGAGGAAACGACGATGTTTTGGAACCCCGGCGATAAAGTTCGCGTGACGCAGCGGACAGGAGAATATATCGCGGAAGTGCTGGAAATTCACGATACGAAGCTGTTGGTCAAGGTGCTTGCGGTGACGAAATACCCGCAGCAGGGCGACCTGCATACGTCCTACGAGGTGGATGTGCCGCTGTTCCACCAGCGCCCAGCGCTCTCCTACCAGGAAAAATTCATGACCCCGGCCGCATCCGTCATCCGCTACAACGGCGAAGTGCCGGACTACAAGGAGTCCGTGCGCAAAGCGATGGAGCGGGAAATGGAGAAGCTGAAAAAAATGGCGGCCTGGTCCGAGCGCTGCCTGGTTGAACTGGAAGCGATGTACAAGGAAACCTTTACAAACACGAAATAGAATGGTACTGTAATACTCGAACGTACGACAATTTCATAGGTTTACTACCAAACGGGGGCCGAGCATCGTCGGCTGAGATTGTAACGAGCGTGTTACTGACCGTTGAACCTGACCTGGGTCATGCCAGCGGAGGAAGAGGTATATGAATCGATTTCACGGTGCGGCAGTTGCGGCGTATTTGCCGGAATGCTGCTACCAGATGATGAGATCAACTCAACCATCCCACGGCGGATGGTTTTTTTCTTCCATCTGTCCGATGGGATACATATACGGCTTCCACCGTTTGACTGGGGTGACTTCCGGCAAGCGAGGGAGGCCGTTTTTTCGTCCCTCGACAGGTGCCATCAAGAAGGAGGAATACAATGGTTGTTGTGCTGAACGGAAAAACAGCAGAGCTGTCGGCTGAGATCAACACAGTCCGCGCCTTGCTCGCTTCGTATTCCCTGCAAGAGAAGATTGTCGTCGTGGAGCGCAACGGAGAGATCATCGACCGCTCCCGGTATGAACAAACGCCGATTGCAGACGGAGACCGCATCGAAATCGTTCATTTTGTCGGAGGAGGATGACCAGCATGGATACATGGAAAATTGGCCCTTACGAGTTTCGCTCCCGCCTCTTGCTCGGGACCGGAAAATTCGCAGATTTGGAAACGCAAGGAAAAGCAGTCGAGGTGTCGGAAGCAGAAATTTTGACGTTTGCGATTCGCCGGCTCAATTTGGAAAATCCGCAAGAGCCGAACTTTTTGGAACAGCTCGACCTGAAAAAATTCACCCTGCTGCCGAACACAGCGGGAGCCTATACGGCAGAGGAAGCGGTGCGTATCGCCCGTCTGGCGAAAGCATCCGGCTTGTGCGATATGATTAAGGTGGAGGTCATCGGCGACCCGAAAACGCTGCTGCCTGACCCGATTGGCACGCTGGAAGCGTCGAAAATACTGGTCGAAGAAGGCTTCATCGTGCTGACCTACACCAACGACGATCCGATTCTCGCCAAGCGTTTGCAGGAAGTGGGCGTGCATGCCGTCATGCCGGGCGCGTCCCCGATTGGCTCCGGACAAGGCATCGTGAACGAAAACAACCTCCGCTTCATCATCGAGGACGCCAAAGTGCCGATTATCGTGGACGCGGGCATCGGTTCGCCAGCCGATTGCGCGAAAGCGATGGAGCTGGGCGCGGACGGCGTGCTGCTGAATACGGCAGTCGCGCTCGCGGACAATCCGGTGCTGATGGCCGAAGCGATGAAGCTCGGCGTGGAAGCGGGGCGCAAAGGCTTCCTCGCGGGACGGATTGCGAAAAAGCGCTACGCGTCGGCGAGCAGTCCGACCGAAGGGATGATTGAGTAGCGTGAACCGACTGACAGAAGCGGTAGAATCGATTGCCAGGCGCAAAGAAGAGTTGTTTGCTCTCTTGGCAGAGCTCGTTTCCCATCCGACTGTAAGTCCGCCAGCGCGAAACAGCGACGCGGCGCAAACGGTACTCGCCCATCGGCTCGCGGCCATCGGCTTTGAGGTCGACCGCTGGACCGTCTACCCCGGCGACGACAACGTCGTCGGCCGACTGCCGGGCAGCGCTTCTGCCCAGGCGAACAGCTTGATTATCAACGGGCACATCGACGTCGCGGAAGTCGGCGACGATGCGAGTTGGACGTATCCGCCGTTTTCCTTGACGCGTGGCACAGACGGACGGCTGTACGGACGCGGTGTAGCAGACATGAAAGGTGGACTGGCTGCGAGCCTGTTCGCCATCCAGATGCTGCGCGAGCACGGCGTCGAGCTGGCAGGCGATTTGCTGTTCCAATCGGTAATCGGCGAGGAAGCGGGCGAAGCCGGGACGCTGGTCGCGCTCGAACGCGGCTACCAGGCGGACTACGCCATCGTCGTCGACACGAGCAACCTGCACATGCAAGGGCAGGGCGGCGTGATTACCGGCTGGATCACGATTGAGAGTCCGACGACCTTGCACGACGGGATGCGGGCGAGAACGATCCATGCCGGAGGCGGCGTGCGCGGCGCGTCTGCGATTGAAAAAATGGCGAAAATCATTACGGCGCTGCAGGAGCTGGAACGCGACTGGGCTGTGATGAAGGCGTACCCCGGCTTTGCGGCTGGCAGCAATACGATCAACCCTGCCGTGATCGAGGGAGGACGCCATGCTGCGTTTATTGCGGATCGCTGCGCGCTCTGGATTACGGTTCACTTTTATCCGAACGAATCATACGAACAGATCATTCGCGAGATCGAGGACCATGTCGGACGCGCAGCGGCGGCCGATTTGTGGCTGCGCGACCATCCTCCTGTGTTTCGCTGGGGCGGTCGCTCCATGATCGAGGAGCGCGGAGAAATTTTCCCGTCCCTGGAGCTGGACACGGAGCATCCGGCTTTGGCGCAGTTGCAAGCCGCCTATGAGAGCGAGCTGGGCGAGGCCCCTGTGGTGGACATGTCTCCTACCGTCACAGATGCGGGCTGGTTCGCGCACGCAGGCATTCCCGCCGTACTGTTCGGCCCGGGCGAGCTGAAGCACGCCCATGCCGTCGATGAGTCGATTGATCCTGACCAGCTTGTCCGGTTTGCCCAGATTATGGCCCGTTTTATCGCGAGCTGGTGCAACACGCCAAAGGAAGCGAAGGAGTGAAAAAAAGCATGGCAACCTTTACAGACCGTTTGTTACGCAGCGTCGCCCCGATCTGGGAGCGCGTTCACCAGCATCCATTTGTAACCGGCCTTGGTGACGGCACGTTGCCTGTAGAGTCGTTCAAATTTTACATGAAGCAAGACTACATCTACCTGATCGATTACGCCAAAATGTTCGCGCTCGCCAGCGTGAAGGCCTACGATCTGGAGACGAGCGCCCGGTTCGCCGCCCTGCAGGAATCGACGCTCAACATGGAGATGGAGCTGCACCGCCAGTATGCGGCGCGCTTCGGCATTTCCCGCGAGGAGCTGGAAGCGACCGAGCCGTCCTTTGTCATGCTGGGCTACACCAGCTACATGCTGCGAGTCGCGCACCAAGGCTCGCTGGCAGAGCTGGTCAGCGCGCTTTTACCGTGCACGTGGAGCTACTGGGAGATCGGCAAGCGGCTGGCGCAGGTAGAAGGGGCGCTGGACCACGAGCTGTACGGCGAGTGGGTGCGGATGTACAGCTCGGACGAGTTCGGACAGCTTGCGATCTGGCTGATCGACATCATGAACGAGCTGGCAGACGGGAAAAACGAGCAGGAGCTGGCGAGACTGGAAGAGTATTTCGTCAACACCTCCAAAATGGAGTACATGTTCTGGGATATGGCCTATAGAGAGGAAATGTGGCCGTGCGCGATCAACTAGCTTTCTCCAACGTCCGCTTTTCCTACACAGGCACGCCGATTCTCGAAGACTTTGATCTGCGAGTGAAAAAAGGCGAGTTCGTCAGCATGATCGGGCCAAGCGGGATCGGAAAAAGCACGTTGTTTCAGCTTATCGCGGGACTTTTGCAGCCCGAACAGGGAGAAATCCGGCTGGGCGAGGAACGGATGGAACAGCGGCTGGGGCAGGTAGGCTACATGCCCCAGCGCGATCTGCTCATGCCGTGGCGCACGATTGTGGAAAATGCCGCCTTGCCGCTGGAGATCAAAGGCGTGCCGAAAAAGGAAGCGCATGCGCGCGTCCGGCAAGAGCTGCCCCGGTACGGACTGCACGAGTGGGCAGACGCCTATCCTGCCCAGCTTTCCGGCGGCATGCGGCAGCGCGTCTCTTTTTTGCGGGCGCTCTTGTCCGGGACAGACCTGATGCTGCTCGACGAGCCGTTCAGCGCGCTCGATGGCATTACGCGGCTCGACATGCAGGAATGGCTGATGGAAAAATGGCAAGAGACAGGCAGTACGATGCTGATGATTACGCACGACATCGACGAGGCGATCTTGCTTGCTGACCGCGTGATCGTCCTGCTGGGCAAGCCGATTCGCCAGCCTGTGGAGCTGCACGTGTCGATTCCGCGGCCGCGAGCAGTGGGCAGCCGGAATCAGCCCGGCTTTCTGGCCTTGCGCGAACAAATCTGGGCCTTGCTGCGCACAGAGCAGTCCAGGTTGCAATCGCTGGGGAGGGAAGCGTGATGGGCAGAGGGATCTGGTTCGGCATTTCCATCGCGCTGTTTTTCGTCGCTTGGGAGGGTGTTTGCCGCCTGCTGGCCGTGCCGCCGTTCATCTTGCCGCCGCCGAGCGCAGTCGTGCTGGCGCTGTGGGAGCTGCGCGGCTCGCTTCTCGGGCTGCATTTGTGGGCGACCTTGAAGGAAGTGCTGCTCGGCCTGTCTGTCTCGATCGTGTTTGGCGTTTTGCTCGCTTTTGCGATGAATATGAGCCGAGTCGTCGAGCGACTGGTCTATCCGTATATCGTCATATCCCAAACGATTCCAATTATAGCATTATCCCCTGTTTTTATTTTGTGGTTCGGATACGATTTGTCCGGAAAAATCGCGGTGACGATCCTGTTTACCTTTTTCCCGATTGTCGTCAATACGTATGACGGACTGCGCTCTACCGACAAAGAAATGCTGCAGCTATTGAAAACGATGGGCGCTACCCGCTGGCAAATGTTCGCGAAGCTGCAACTGCCGTCGAGCTTGCCGCATTTTTTCAGCGGCTTGAAGGTGGCTGCGACATACAGTGTCGCGGGTGCAACGATCGGGGAATGGCTCGGCGCGAGCGAGGGACTTGGCTACTTCGGCAGACGGGCATCGGGCAATTTTCAGGCGCCTGCGCTGTTTGCCTCGGTCCTGCTGCTCTCCGTCCTCGGCATGCTGCTTTTCTGGCTCGTCGGGCGGATCGAGCGCCATCTGTCCCCGCACACAAAAGCGAAACACCCAACATCCAAGTAAGAAAAGTAGGGAGATCAAACTATGAAACCGATGAGTAATAAATGGACAAAAGCCATCCTGGCCCTGACGCTGGCTACCGGACTTGCTGCGTGCGGCAATCAGTCTGGCGCTGGCACGACCGCGCCGCAGACACCAGCTCCGGCTGAAAAAGCGGCGGAGCCTGCCGAGCTGACGATCGCGCTCGACTGGTATCCGAATGCGGTGCACTCTTTCCTGTACGCCGCAGAGGAGCAAGGCTTTTTCAAGGAAGAAAACCTCAAGGTCAACCTGCAAATGCCATCGGACAGCAACGATCCGCTGAAAATGGCGGCGGCAGGCAAAGTCGACCTGGCTATCAGCTACCAGCCGCAGCTCGTCCAGGCGCGCGCCGAAGGGATTCCGGTCGTGGCTGTCGCGGCACTCGTGCGCCATCCGCTCAACGTCATCATGACGCGCAAAGACGGCGACATCGACAGCCCGCAAAAGCTGGCAGGCAAAAATATCGGCTACCCGTCCATTCCGCTCGACGAATCGATCGTTCGCCAGGTGGTGAAGCATGCGGGCGCAGACGACTCCGGCCTGTCCTTTACCGACATCGGCTTTGACATCGTTCCGGCCTTGACTGCGAAAAAAGTAGACGCGGTAGTAGGCGGTTATATCAACCACGAACAGCTCATTCTGGAGAAAAACGGCATCCCGGTTCACGTCATCAAGCCGTCTGATTTTGGCGTGCCGGATTACTACGAGCTTGTGCTCGCGACCAGCGACGAGACGCTTGGCAAAAAGCAGCAGGCGGTCGAAGGCTTCCTGCGCGCGATTGCCAAAGGCCAAGACTACGTGAAAAACAACAAGGAAAAGGCGCTCGACTTGCTGCTCGCCAAGCAAGCCGCTGAGTTCCCGCTGGAAAAAGACATCGAAACAAAAAGTCTGGACATCCTGATTCCGTTGATGGATGCGGGCGACAAGCCGTTTGGCTCCATGACAGCCGAGTCGTGGCAAACGTTGATCGACTGGATGAAACAAGAGAAGCTGATTACGACCGATGTGAAAGTGGAAGACATCATGCGCGATCTGGTGAAATAAGCACAAGCGCAGAAGCAAATAGCAACCCCCCGTTAGCCAAACAGCCCGGAACGATTTCTCGTTTCCGCAGGGCGAGGCTGTCGGGGGGTTTTGCATAAGGGCAATAGGTGAGTTGACTGGAAGGTTTTTACATGGTATCTTTGAGTTAGTTATTTTGATAAATTTCTAAATATCTAATAAAGATATTCTGAAAGTAGGATCGATCACTATGTCCATGAATCATGCCTTTAAGGCGCTGTCTGATCCCACAAGGCGAAAAATTCTTGATCTGCTGCGGGAAAAAGACAGGACGGCCGGGGAAATTGCCGAGCATTTTCAAATGACAAAACCGAGCATCTCGCATCACCTTAACCTGTTGAAGCAGGCGGAAATGGTTTTTGACGAGCGAAAAGGGCAAAACATTTACTACTCGTTAAATACGACCGTTTTTCAGGACCTGTTGAAATGGTTTATTCAATTCCATTCGAAAGAGGAGTCATGAAATGAAAATATCCCGCTTGACTATTTTGTGTTTCCTTGCCAGCGTCGTGATGGCGGTGATTTGTTATCCCTCCATGCCTGACACCATGGCCGTTCACTGGGGAATAAACGGCGAGCCGGACGGTTTTGCGCCCAAGCTCGTGGGCGTAGCTTTTGTTCCGATCATGATGGTGGTACTATTTCTGGCTTCCCGCTATCGCGAGCAGAGCTACCAAAAGTTTGCGAGCAGTAAGGACGCGATCATGCATACGCTGATGGTTGCGCTCCTCGTCATCCACGGCCTTATCATCGGATATGGTTACGGATATATGGTGAACATGGCGACCGCAGCGACGCTCATTCTCGGGGTTTTGTTCATCACGATGGGCAATTTTATGCCGCGTTTTCGCCATAACTATATGATCGGGATTCGCACGCCGTGGACGCTGGCTAGCGAAGAGGTCTGGAAAAAGACCCACCAACTGGGGTCCCGCGCTTTTTTCAGCGGCGGGCTGCTCATCGTCCTTACCACATTTTTGCCTGCACCCATTCACTTTATCGTGCTGTTGTTTCTGATCGTGGCAACGATTCTCGTCACGATGGGGAGCAGTTACTACTATGCCAAAAGGAGGGAATAAAATGAAGAACTTGAAAATAGCGTTATTTTTGTCGGGGCTGAGTGCGATCGGGTTTGTCGCGGCCACGCCTTACTTGCTAACCATGATAGGGGATGCGGTAGCTATGGTGCCGCTTCCGTTGCCTGCTGTGATCGCATTGTTCGTCTTGCAGGGCAGCATCACGGCGTTTCTGCTTTCGTGGGCGGGCTTGACTTTGGCGGGCAAGGTCGGGCTGGATGCTCCGATCTTGCGGAAATGGTTGTATAAAACGGGCGGTGCATCGTTTAACCGACAAGGAATCGTGCAGGCGGTCATCTTCGGGCTGCTCGGAACGCTGATGATCTATTTGCTGGAACGGCTGATTTTTCAACCGCTCATGCCGATACTCGCGGAAAAGGCGCAAGAGTTGAATGCGCCGGTCTGGGCAGGCGTCCTGACCGCCATTCAGGGCGGAGTGTACGAGGAAGTCATGGTACGGCTTTTCATGATGACACTCGTGGTCTGGATTTTGAGCAAGCTGTTCGGGCGTCAGTCCTCTCCAAAGCCGTGGATGTACTGGATCGGAATTTTCGGCGCAGCCTTTTTGTTCGGGCTCGGCCATCTTCCGGCAGCGTCCGTCTATTTTGGAGAGATTACTCCGCTCTTGTTTGTCCGGACCATCGCCTTGAACGGGGTGGCAGGCATTTTGTTTGGCTACCTCTACTGGAAGCGCGGGCTGGAGTACGCGATGATTGCCCACGCGATCGGCGATATCCTGCTTCACGGCTTTTTGAGCTAAGGGAAGCAGGTTTGTTTTTGCAACTTACTGGGAAATAACGGAATGTCTCCCGTAAACTTACAAGGTTGTGGTGAGCTAAACTTTAAAAAATTAGAAAAAATTGGAAGTATCGCTCGATGCCGGATATGCAGCTTCTCGCCCCGCTTATTGCCATTCAATTGCTTCTGATGATTATCGCCTTGATCGACCTCGTTCGCCGCGACCCAGCTAGAGTCGCAGGCGGGAAAAAATGGGCGTGGGCGCTCGGTATCGTCTTTATTAACACCCTGGGTCCCATCGTTATTTCTTCGTAGGCAGAAAAGACTAGCCCAAGACACGAAGAAAGGGTTGACATGGTTTGCGCGTAATCGAATGCGAAAGTCTCACAAAGGAATACAAAGACCATAAAGCGCTGAAGGATGTATCTTTTACCATCGACAGCATCGGCTGCGTCGGTTTTCTCGGCGGAAACGGTGCCGGGAAAACCGACGACGATCCGCATCCTCACAGGCTTGGCTGCCCCGACAGCGGGCAAGGTGAAAGGTCGGCTACGATGTCGTAACCGAGCGCAACAAGGTCACCAGCGAAGTCGGCTATTGCCCGCAAATTCCCGCCTTTTACAACTACATGACAGCGACAGAGTGGATGCACTGGGTAGGCAAACTGTACGGGCTGGACAAGCGCACGGTGGAAGAGCGAACCAATGAACTTTTGGAGCTGTGCGGCATCAGCGAGGCGCGGAACCGCCCGATCAGCGGCTACAGCGGAGGGATGAAACAGCGTCTGGGAATTGCCCAGGCGCTCATCCACAACCCGAAGCTGCTCGTTTTGGACGAGCCAGTCTCCGCCCTCGACCCGATGGGCAGACACGACGTTTTGCTGTTGATCGAAAAGCTGAAGCGGCACATGACCGTCTTCATGTCGACCCACATTCTCGATGACATCGAGAGAATCGCCGACCACATCATCATCATCAAGGACGGCACCGTGCTTTTGTCGTCCAGCCTGGAAGAGTTGCGAGCCAGCCACGTGGAGCCGGTAATCGAGTTCAAGCTCGATCAGGAGGACCTTGATTTGACCGACGTGTTGGACGGGCTTGCGTGGGTCAGGGAGTGGAGACAGGATGGGGGCACGTACAAGGTGATGGCCAGTGACATGGAAAAAGCCAAGGAAAGCTTGCCGCACATTCTTCTGGAGTCGGGCGGAACGCTTGCGTACTACCGTCTGTCAGCATTGACACTTCAGGATATTTTCCTAAAGGTTGTGAATGGATGACTTCCTACCCAATGATTCGAAAAGAATTTCAGGAACTGATGAAAACGTACAAAATTCTCATCGTTCCGATTGTGTTTATCGCCTTGATGATTACACAGCCGATTACGATGAAGATGCTGCCGGATATTTTGGCCAATTCCACCGGACTGCCGAAGGGAACGGTCATCAATATTCCCACCCCGTCTGCTCCGGAAGTGCTGTCGCCGGCGATCAGCAAGTTCAGCTCGCTCGGCACTTTTGTGCTGATTCTCGTCGTCATGGGCACGATTGCCGGGGAAAAAGCGTCAGGGGTTGCCTCCATGGTATTCGTCAAGCCGGTCAGCCGGGCCAAGTACTATCTCGCCAAAGCCATTACCTATTACACGTTGACAATCGGAAGCATGCTGATCGGGATGGGGATAACCGCTTACTACACGGAGCTGCTTTTCGGCAAACTCGATTGGGCGCACGTGTGGCTCGGGACGTTCATGTACATACCGAATCTGTTGCTTGTCGTCACCACGACCCTTTGCGCCTCCAGCTTTTTTGCCAACGCCGTCGGGGCGGGGGGAGCGTCGCTGGTCTTCAATATCGTGGTCTTCACCGTCCCGCAATTTCTCGGCAAATTTTTGGACATGGTCTCCCCGGGCGGATTGCCCAATGCCGCGATGATGATGATTCAGGAAAATTCGACGCTGGCTGAAGCGGCGATCACCGGGTTGCCGGGGCTGGCGGGCGTCTTTGCGCTCAACATCGTGTTTTTCTTCATGGGCTGGTACTTCCTGGAGCGATCTGAAATCTAGGCAGGGGGCGTCGCTGTGGAACACTTTTGGCTAATCTGGACGGTCAGCTTGCTGTGCGCTTTCTGCATCATCCCGGTGCAGTCCAGGACGATTCGCAGGCAAGTGCAGCTACAAGCAGAAGTCCATCCCACTGGCAGAGTCCCGCCAGTCCCAGTCCTGGTTGCGGTGATGATGCTTCAGACCTCTGTATTGCTCGCTCTGGCGACTGCGGCAGGTTTGTGGCTTTTGCCTGCAACCGGACTGCGGCTGTGGGTGGTAGAGCACTCGTCGCAAGGAGTGGCGCTACCTTTTTCGCTCCAGGCTTTTTGGGTTGTCTCCGTCGTCTCGGGGTTTGTGGCAGGGATCGTGGTCAACTTCGTGGACCGCTGCTGGTTTCAGCCGCACATGACCGCGAAAAGGGGACAAGCAGCGATCTCATCACGATTCCTCGGTTTGCTCTCGTCTTTTTACGGTGGGGTTTGCGAGGAAGTGCTCATGCGGCTCGGGGTGATGACCGTTGTCGTGTTTTTCGCCCAGAAGCTCGGGCTTGGCGGCAGTTCCTACTGGCTCGGCATCGCTGTCGCCGCCATCGTGTTCGCTTGCGCCCACCTCCCGGGGAATTACATGACGTATGGAAAAGGCAGCATCGTCACATGCTGGACGCCCGTAATCCCCCTTTTCTATTCTGGAGAGGGGGATTCTGTTGTCGCGCACAGAAAAAAAGCGAGTGTTTTTATAGATTAAACGCAGCTTCAGTGTGTGGCTGCGGTGTCAAAAAACTGCTTGTGTGAAGACAAAGGGGAGTACAGCTTTGAAATATTTCACAAAAGATTGGTATGCCCTTTTTCAGAAATGAAAATCGTCGCTGAAAACGTCTTGATCGAGGAACAACCGGCGTAACGAAAAGAAAACCCCCTCCGGGCAGAGGCGGCCAGCCACGGTGGCGTGGCTGGCAGATCCATGTCTGCTTGGAGGGGAGCCTGTTACGAGCGGCGTTTTCTTTTGCTTCCTGAACGTATTTGCTACGTTCCATTTCATCAGCGCTTCGCTTCCTGTCATGTGGGAAACGGGAAGAAAGGGGACGATGCAACGGTGATGCGAGCTGGTGCTTTCACTGCGAGAGCGGTTACGAAATCTGTTTTTCCGAGACGACAGTTTCGCCGTCCTTGCCGAAAGCCGTGATGGAAAACATCTCGCCCTGTTTGACCGGGAGCTGGGCGTACCACAGACGGAAGGGGAACAGCTCGTTGTCGATAATTTCCGCCTGGAGCGCCTTTCCGGTCTTTTCGCTTACGACCATCAGGCTGTCAACTTCCGGGTCGAGAATGACGCCAAACAGCATCGGGAACGGGGAGTCGAACGGGTTTTCTTTTCCATTGGCAATGTATTGCGTGGAAAAGGCAGAATCAGGCAGCGGAACTTCGGAAACAGCGGGGATGGTGTGACTGCCGCCATTTCCCCATTTCCAGCCAAGGATCGTTTTCTTGGCAAATTCGGCGTCAATTATCTGGCTATCCTCGCGAACGAGGAAGAACAATGTGCCTTTATCTGTACTTGCTTCATGAAAAACGGTGCCGATTTCTTCTCGCATGCTTTCGATCGCCTCAAGCGCAGTGGGAGAAGAATCGTCGGTCAGAACATAACTGAAGGTGAAGAGGGTGAGCAAACATAAAAAAAGGGCAATTCGTGTCATAGTGAACTCTCCTGTAAGTGTTTTTCCATGACAGAAAGCTTTTGCTACAGTCTTATTTTACCAACAAATCATCATATAATCCATAGCTTATATGTGTGAATTTGCTGTGAACGGAATTACGGTTTTCTTTTCAGGCAAAACCCCCCTATAATAGAGAGGAATGCTTGTACGAGGGGAAGTTTTCATGAGCGACAAACACGATCAAAAAACGAACAACAAATGGGTCATCCTGGGCTTTGTCGGCTGTGTGCTGGCTTGTGCCGTCTCTATGGTGATTTTCATTTACGTCATGAGAAGCTGACTTGAGGTGCACGCCAAAAAACCGCTCGCCGGACGGGAGCGGTTTTTTGGCGACTTTGCTTACGGCTGCAGGCTTTTCAGCTTTTGCTCGATCTCTTCCAACGACAGTTGATTGAAGTCGGCAAAGCCGACACCTTGCAAGGCGATGGTTTTGCCTTGGTACAGCGGGTACACGCCTTGCCATAGTCCGGTGAGGCTGTGCAGCGACGAACCTTTCACCTTGCGCAAAAACACGAGGTAGTTTCCTTCGCCAAGCGGGCCCGTGTACGTGAGGTTCAGCGAGCTGGAAGTGTCGGGGAGCGGCTCGACGCCTATGCTGAGCACGGTCAGCAAGCGGGGCGATGCGCCCTTGAACACTTTTTTGACGTGCAAGGTTTGGGTGTAATTGACGATTTTGCCCTGGGGGATGCTGCGCCCCGTCGGGTATGATTTATGCGCGCTGTCCATCCAGCCGATGACGATGTAGTCGCTTTGCTGGACAAGCTCTTTGGCGTTTTGGACAGAAGTGATCGGCACATGGAGATGGCCGATGTTCGTTTCGGCGGAAACGGGCAGCATGACGGCGCACAGCAGGATGATGAGGATCAGCAGGCGGTATCGCATGGATAAATATCCCCTCGCTCTTCGTTGTCATGCCGATAGTATGGTCGATAGAGCCAAGGTTCATCCTCTGTTTCCTTTTAGTAGGATAGTAATATTCCGAAAAGTCTAAATAGATGCTATCATTGGGGCGTACTGTGGAATTTGCGTAAAACGTCAAGACTAGGACAAGGAGGGTAACATGAATCAGTTGGTTGTCTTTCGACGCGTCTGTACGTGCTTTCTGCTTTTTGCGCTTGTGTTGCAGCTCGCGGCGTCTCCTGCTTTTGCGAGGGAAGACACCGCCACCAGGGGCGCGCTCGCCGATCACATCGAGAAATACTTGACGGACCTGAAGCGCGATGAGAACAGCGTGGGGCTGTATGCGGGGATTGTCGTCTACGACCTGACGGACAAAACGTATTTGTATCGGCACAACGCCGAGCGCAACTACATTCCCGCCTCGAACATGAAGCTGTTTACCACGGTTGCCGGACTGGATAAGCTCGGGCCGGACTACCAGTGGAAGACGGAGCTTTTCCTGCAAGGAAAGGTCAGTGCGGACGGCGTTTTGCAGGGCGATCTGGTGTTGAAAGGCTACGGCGACCCGACCTTGACGCCAGCGGACTTGCAGCAGATGGCAAGCGTATTGAAGCAGGCCGGGATCAAGCGGATCAACGGCCATTTGCTGCTGGACGAAAGCTACTTCGACGATACGCGCCTTGGCGTCAGTTGGATGTGGGATGATGAGCCGTATGGCTACAGCGCCCAACTGAGCGCTCTTTCTGTGCATAAAAATGTCACGACGTTGACCGTTACACCGGGGAAGGCCGTGAATGCGCCACCGACATTGGCGATGGAACCGGCTACTACATACGTAAAAGTCATCAACAAGCTGCAGACGGTGGAAGGCAGCGAGTCCAACATCACGCTTGAGCGGCCGCGTGGAAAAAACGAGGTTGTGCTGACAGGAACGATTGGGCTTGCCGCCAAACCGTATGAGGAGGATGTCACGCTGGAGGACCCGGCGCTGTTCGTCGGGGATGTCTGGAAAGAGCAACTGCTCGCACAAGGCATCGGGCTGAATCCGGGCGCAGCCGTGAAAAAGACAGTGGTGCAATCCGGCGTGCCTTTTTCTACCCATCTCTCCAAGCCGCTCGGCGAAGTGATCGTGGAGTTGAACAAGGAGAGCGACAATTTTTACGCCGAAATGCTGCTCAAGACGCTCGGCGCGACGCAAAAAGGGGCGGGCACATTCGCAGCCGGAAGTGAAGCGGTAGCGGACGTCATGAAGCGTGCCGGCATCGACAGCGGCTATCGCCAGGTTGACGGCTCGGGCCTGTCGCGTTTTGACCTGGTTTCAGCCGAGCAGATCGTGCGGCTTTTGGCGTTTGTGCAGCAGCAGAGCTACAGCGTGGAGTTGGAAAAATCGTTGCCAGTCGCGGGCGTCGACGGCACGTTGAAGACCAGAATGCTCGGTACGGCGGCAGCGAAAAACCTCATCGCCAAAACAGGCTCGATGGGCGGCGTCAACAGCCTGTCCGGCTACGTCACGGCGCAAAACGGCCATAAGCTGGCCTTTTCCATCCTGATTAACGGCATTTACAAGTCGAAGTATGCGCGCGACCTGCAAGACTTCGTGGGCACGCTGCTCGCGTCTTATCCGCAGCTCACCGCCGTGCAAGGGGATCCACCGGAAGCAAAAAAAACCTACGCGCTCTCGGCCTTGCTCGATCCGCTGTTCGAGCAGCCGCAGGCAGTCGGCATGACCGCAGGCGTCCTCGTCAAGTCGCTAGACAAAACGGGGGACGCAGCCATTTTGTACGAAAAAGAGGCCGATGCACTGCTCACGCCCGCGTCCAACCTCAAGCTGCTGACGACGGCTGCGGCGCTTTCCCAGCTCGGAGAGGACTACACGTTCAAGACGGAGCTGTACGGGGATGCGCCCGTCGCCAAAAACGGCGTGCAGCGAGGCAATCTGTACGTCAAAGGCTACGGCGATCCATCTCTGCACACCGAAAACGCCCTGAAGGTGCACGAAGGCGTCTCGATTGAAAAAATCGCCGCCTGGATCAAAGAGCAAGGAGTCAAAGAGATTCAGGGGAACCTGGTGCTCGACGAAAGCTACTTCGACGCGCAACGGCTCGGTCTGGGCTGGGCCTGGGATGACGAGAGCTACTACTACAACCCGACGCTCGGCGCATTGGCCGTAAACCGCGGCACAGTCATGGTCGAGTACGAGCCTGCCGCAAAAGCCGGAGACGCCGTTTCGTTCAATCTGCTGCCGAGAACGTCCTACGCAGAGGTCATCAACGAAGCGAAAACGGTAGAGCCAGGCCAGGAAAACACGTTTGCCATCGTGCGCGACCGGGGAACGAATACGATTCGCCTGACCGGAAACCTCCCGCTCGACCATCCCGGCGACTACGAGCGCGTGCCTGTGGAGGAGCCTGCGAAATACGTCGGAACGCTGCTCAAGGAAGCGCTGGAGAGCGAGGGCGTCCGCTTCGCTCCGGGCAGCGAGTTGCTCGTTTCGCCTGTGCCTCATACAGCGGTCAAGTGGAACGAATTTGCCTCGCAGCCGTTAAAAGAAATCGTTTCGTACCTGAACAAGAAAAGCGACAACTTTTACGCGGAAATGCTGTTGAAAACGTTAGGCGCCGTGAAAAAAGGCGAAGGCAGCGCGGCAGCAGGCGCACAAGTCGTCCAGGAAGCTGTGCAGGCAATGGGCGGCAAGGCGAATTTTGACATGGTGGACGGCTCCGGGCTGACGCGCTACAACCTCATCTCGGCCCGCCACATCGCCACTGTGCTGGAAGGCATGGCGAAGCAGCCGGCTTTTTCCACTTACGAGGCGTCACTGCCTGTCGCGGGCGTAGACGGTACGTTGAAAAACCGGCTGGTGGAAACGGCCGCCGCCCATAGCCTGCATGCCAAAACCGGGTCGATGACCGGAGTAAACAGCCTGTCCGGCTATCTCACGACGAAAAGCGGCGAGAGGCTGATCGTCTCGATCATCTTCAACGGCTTCGTAGAGGACGAGGACTTTTTCGTCGAACTGCAGGACCGGATCGTTTCGACTGTCGCCACATACGAATAAACTGTCCGTAAAAGTAGAGAAGCTCCTTTTGCCGCGAAAAGCGCAAGGGGCTTCTCTTTTTCGCGTGCCGCCGTGTCGGCAAGCCGCTCTCTCCGCTACCGGGTCAATGCCTGTGACGGTCGCTGCGGCGCCGACATATTTATATTCAGATGCAGATCGAAAAAACGAAGATCGGGGAGGGAAAGCGAAGGTGAACCCTACACGCTTTCATTGGAAGGGGTTGGAGCAGGTCGCTGCACAGGTCCTTTCTCGCGCGGGCGTCAGGGGAGAAGACGCGCAGCTTGTGGCCCGGTCGCTCGTCCATGCGGATTTGCGCGGAGTCGAATCCCATGGCTTGTCGCGGCTGCCGATCTACGTGCAGCGGATCGAGGCGGGACTGATCGAGCTGACGCAGCCGCCAGCGCTCGTCGTCCGGCAAGGCGCGACCGCCCTCATCGACGGCAAAAATCAGCTCGGCGTTGTCGTCGGAGTAGCGGCGCTGGACGAAGCGAAGCAGCTTGCTCGCCAACACGGCATCGGATTGGCCGGGGTGCGGCATTCCAACCACTTTGGCTCCTGTTCGTACTACGCGGAGCAGGCAGTGGACGAGGGATTGATTTTGCTCGTCTTGTCAAATGCGCCCGCATCCATGGCACCAACCGGAGGGATTGTGCCGTTTTTCGGAACGAATCCGATTGCGATTGGCATTCCGGCTGGCGAGCAGCCGCCTTTTTTGCTCGACATGGCGACGAGTGTGGCTGCGCGCGGCAAAATCGCTCTGGCTGCGAAAAAAGGGAGCGCCATCCCCGAAGACTGGGCGATCGACGCCGACGGCTTGCCCACTCACGATCCGACGAAAGCCTTGCTCGGCTCGCTTTTGCCGATCGGGGGAGCAAAAGGCTACGGACTTGCCATGTTCATTGACATTGTCTGCGGGCTGCTCACGGGCGCGGCGGTCGGCCCCGGCGTGAAAAGCTTGTACGACAACTGGCAAGACCCGCAAGACATCGGACACGTCTTCCTGTGCATCGACGTACAGCGCTTCCTGCCGCTCGATGCATTCAGGCAAAGCATGGACGCATACATTCGCCAAGTCAAAAACGTCCCGACTGCTCCCGGTGTCGCGGAAATTTTGATTCCCGGCGAGATCGAGCAGCGAATCATGACGGCCCGCAAGCAGGACGGCATTCCTTTTCCGCAAACCGTGGCGGAGGAGCTCGCCAAGCTGTGCTCCGCCTATGGAATTGATCTGGCACAGGCAGTCTGTACGGCGTGAGCAATCCTTTTGGCTGTCCATGGTTTCCCGGACATTCTCTCGCACATAGACTGATGTCAGCGGTTTGAAAAGGAGTGAACATCCGATGCAACGCCACATGTGCAAAGGTAAAATCCACCGGGCGACGGTGACGCAGGCCGAGCTGGACTACGTCGGAAGCATTACGATTGACGTGGCCCTGATGAAAGCGGCCGATATCAAGCCCTACGAGATTGTGCAAATTACCAGCCTGCGCAATGCGACGCGCTGGAAAACATACGTTCTGCCGGCAGCAGAAGGAAGCGGGAAAATTTGTCTGAACGGCCCGCCTGCCCACCTGTTTTCCCCAGGCGACATCGTCATTATTTTAAGCATGGGCATGTACGACGAGAGCGAATGCGATCAACTGGTGCCCAAGGTCGTGTTTGTGGATGAACACAATCGCATCACCAAAATCGAAGAGCATCATCTCATTACGAATGGAGAGACTTTGCCATAAAAGCGCCAAACGTAGGAAAATGGGGCAAGCATCAGCACATGGTCCAAGATGAGCTGTTGCGGGAGCACCTGCCCAAGACCCGGCTGTTTTCTCCGGAGGCGTTATGGGAGTACGCGGAAAGCTACAAGCGCGTGATGCTCAAGCCGTCCGGCGGCGGAGGCGGAGCAGGGATCATCCAGTTGACCGACCTGGGCGAAGAGCGCTACCTCGTCCATAGCGGCAATGTGCGGCGGACTATCGAAGGCAAGGAAAAAACCGTGCAGTACGTCCGCTCGCTGTTCCGTCCGAAAAAGTATTTGCTGCAGCCGCGCATTCCGCTCGGCCGGATCAACGGCAAGCCTTTTGACGTGCGCGTGATGCTGCAGCGCACTGGCAAAGCTTCGCCCTGGATCATCACGGGCTGGGTGGCAAAGCTCGCTGGACCAGGCTTCGTCGTCACGAACGTGGCGCGCAGCAGGGGAAAGGTGCTGCCGCTTCGCACCGCGATTCGCCAGTCCAACGTCGCGGCCGGACCGGATTTGCTCAGGGAGATCAGAAGCGTGTCGCTTGCGGTCGGACATTGCTTGGGCAAAGCGTACCCGACCTTGAGGGAAATCGGCTTGGATATGGGTATCGACATTCACGGGAAGCCGTGGATTATCGAAGCGAATTTTCGCCCGTCGCTGTCCTTGTTTCAACAGCTTTTGGACCAGACTTTTTACAGACGCATTTTGGCCATGCGAAAACGATGAGCGGATAACCACCTAGTCGGGTGCAGCCAGAAAAGCGACAGGTGGTTATCCCATCGCTTTTCTGGCGTGGACAAGCCGATTTCCGGGATTGGCTGGCCGGGCCTTGCGCAAGCTGTCGCAATGCACTTGCTATTGCGAAAAAAGGAGAAGCACTGGCGTATTATATCAAAAGTTGATAGAATGCCTCTCATTATGGAGGGAGGTAGTATGTTCGACAATGACAACAATGTCTAAAAAAGAATGGATGCTCATCAGCTTTATGCTCTTCTCCATGTTTTTCGGGGCAGGCAATCTGATTTTTCCGCCTTATCTCGGTCAGGAAGCAGGCTCGCTTGTCTGGTCTTCGCTGCTCGGCTTTGTTTTATCGGCCGTCGGCTTGCCGATTCTCGGCGTGGTGGCGGTGGCAAAAGCTGGCAGCTTCCACAGCCTGGCGAGCCGGGTTCATCCCGTTTTTGCTCTTATTTTTCCGTTTTTGATTTACGTTTCGATTGGGCCTGCGCTCGCGATTCCGCGTGCGGGAAGCCTTGCCTTCGAGATGGGGATGGCTCCGTTTTTGCCTGAACCGCTGGTTGCCTCCAAACTCAGCCTGTTCGTGTACACGGTCGTCTTTTTTCTGATCGTCTTCTGGCTGAGCCTGTCTCCTTCCAAGCTCGTCGATCGCTTTGGAAAGCTGCTGACACCGGCTTTGCTGGCCTTGATCGCGCTGATTTACGTGAAAAGTCTGGTGACGCCGCTCGGAGCGATGGGGACGCCGACAGGGAAGTACGGCACCAATCCGATTGTCCAAGGGTTTCTGGACGGGTATTTGACGATGGATGCGCTGGCCGCACTTGTGTTTGGCATCGTCATCGCCAACACGTTGCGCGCCAAAGGGATTACCGACACGAAGAAGCTGTCGGCGAGCATGATCCGCGCGGGGATCGGGGCAGGGCTATTGCTCACAGTCATCTACGTGATTTTGGGGATCATGGGCGCTTCCGCCGCTTCGCTGGGCAAGGCGGAAAATGGCGCACAGCTTTTGGCGAACATGATGAATCAGTTGTTCGGGTCGAGCGGAACGTTGATTCTCGGCGTGATCTTCACCGTCGCGTGCCTCTGTGTGTCGATTGGCCTTGTGACCTCGTGCAGCCAATATTTTCATGGGCTGTTCGGCGGCTTGCCGTACAAAGGATGGGTGACGGTGCTCAGCGTCTTGAGCATGATCGTGGCGAACATGGGGCTGACGCAAATTTTGACCGTATCCGTACCCGTGCTCGGCGCGATTTATCCGGTTGCGATCGTTCTTATTTTGCTCGCGCTGGTGGAGCGGTTCATTCCGGCGACTTCGCTCGTCTACATCACGACAGTTGGGGTCGTCGCGCTGTTCGGGCTGGCCGATTTGGTCAATGTCTTGTTCCTCGCTCGCGGGTGGGATGGCGTGCTGACGGCTTTGCCGTTTTACAAGGAGGGCGCTGGTTGGCTGCTGCCTGCCTTGATCGCTGTTGCGGTCGGCATGGTTTTGGATATGTGGAAAAGAGCTTTGCGTCCACACGGGAAAACGACTTCCCAACCCGATTAATAGGGGCATGGCTGGCAAAAGAGCTTCGCACAAGCGGGGCTCTTTGTTTTTGCCTGATGCAACACCGTTACTTTTTCCCGGGCTTGCTCGTAGTAAAAGAGTACGGAAAGAGAAGGAGGCTATCATGCGCTTTGACACTCTCATGACGATCGCTGTCGTGCTTGTGCTGACATCCTGTTACTGTTATTTGTGGAAATGGCTGCGTTCCAAAACGTCCGGTTGATCCGGGCGTTTTTTCTTTTGCCAACAGGCCGTTTCGTCCAATTCCATGCGGACAGACAGGATAAAAGTGGCATGAATGGGGCAAAATTTCCCTAACTCATTTCACAGCTTGACTCATTCCGGGGGGAAGCGTGACTGTTTGGGAATCAGGGGGTGGGTGTGTGAGCCGGAACGCGCGAAAATGGTGGAGATCGCACAAGCAAAGGGTCCAGCAACAGCAGGCAGTGCCTTCGCATACGCCTTTGCACAGGGAGCTTGCCGAGAACGAGCAGCAACTGCGCGCTCTTTATGCCAATTGCGCCGATGTGGTTTTCCGCTCTTTTCGCATCGGAGGATCGACCCGGGCGCTTGCGATCTACATCCAAGGCTTGACGAACAACGAGGAGCTGGAGCGCACCGTCTTGTCCGTGCTGATGAAGACGAAGCTGCCGAAGGATTCGGCGATCAGCAAGCTGCTGGACAATGTTGTGTCCGTATCGAAAACGCATGAGCTGGCGACCTTCGAGGACTGTCTGGAATCTGTCGCAAACGGCTATCCGATCCTGTTGATCGATCAGCAGCAGCGCGCTCTTTCCTTTGGCCTGGCGCGATGGGAAAAAAGGCAAATCGAGGAGCCGATGGCCGAAGGAGTCGTCCGCGGTCCGCGCGAAGGCTTCACCGAATCGCTTCAGGTCAATACGGCGCTGCTGCGGCGGCTCATCAAGACGCCGGCATTGAAAATGGAGCAAATGCAGATTGGCGGCTACACGAAGACGCAAGTCGTGCTCGCGTACGTGGACGGGCTTGTGGACGCGGATTTGGTCACGGAAGTACGGGCGAGGCTGAACCGGATCGACATCGACGGCGTGCTGGAGAGCGGGTATATCGAGGAGATGATCGAAGACTATCCCGCTTCGCCCTTCCCGCAAATTTTGACGACGGAGCGCCCGGATGTGACGTGCGGCAACTTGCTGGAGGGCCGGATCGCCATTCTCGTAGACGGCACGCCGTTTGTGATGATTGCGCCGACGACGCTGTTCTCCCTGCTGCAATCGAGCGAGGACTACTACCAACGGTCGATTGCGAGTACTGCGATTCGCTGGCTCCGCTACTTGTTCACGGTGATTTCCTTTTTGCTGCCTTCGCTGTACGTGGCGCTGATTACGTACCACCACGAAATGGTGCCAACCTCTCTGTTAATCAGCATGGCGGCGTCCCGCGAGTCCGTGCCTTTTCCTGCCCTGGTCGAAGCGCTCCTGTTGGAGATTACATTCGAGGCGCTGCGGGAAGCTGGCGTCCGGCTGCCCAAACAGGCAGGTGCCGCTCTCAGTATCGTGGGCGCGCTCGTCATCGGTCAGGCTGCCGTACAGGCGGGGCTGGTTTCCGCTCCGATGGTCATTGTCGTCGCCATTACCGGGATCGCTTCCTTTATGATTCCGCACTACATCGCAGGCATCTCGATTCGGCTGCTGCGCTTTCCCATGATGTTTCTCGCGGGCACGCTCGGGCTGTTGGGGATTATGCTCGGCATCATCGTCACCGTCATTCATTTGAGTACGATTCGCTCTTTAGGGGTTCCTTATTTGACGCCAGTCGGGCCGATGAAGTTTTCGGAGTGGAAAGACACCATCGTCCGCGCGCCGTGGTGGATGATGAACGAGCGACCGCACCTGACTGGCGATTATCAAAAAATAAGGCAGGGGGCCGACCAGAAGCCAGGTCCGGAAAAAGGGGGAGATCCTGCTTGAAATGGGGCCAGATTGTCACGATGAGCGCCTTTGCCTGTATCCTGTTCGCGTTCGAATGGCCGCGTCTTTCGCGCTTGCCGAGGCGGGACAAGGCGTCCTTCATCACTCTGCTGTTCACAGGCTGGGTTTTGTCGTTGCTGGATTTGCCGAACTTGCCGGGGCCGACTACGCTCATCAATGCGATTTTCAAGCCGCTAGGTCAATTTCTGGAGTAAAAAAGGGTGGGGCGTTTGCTAGAACAGGGAAAAATCTCTTCCGCTCAGATGGGCAAAATGGTCTTTTTAGCCATCGTGGCCTCGGCTGTGACTGTGGTGCCTAGCTACACGGGCAAATACGCGGAAAACGACTTGTGGCTGTCGCCTTTCTTGGCATCGCTAATCGGATTTTTTACGGTGTACATCGCGTTTGCATTGAACAGGCTGTATCCGCAGCAAACGGTGATCCAGTACAGCACAGATATCATCGGCAAAGTCCCGGGAAAAATTTTCGGACTGCTTCTTTTGTTTTTTTACGTTCACATGACGGGCCTGATCGCCAGAGGCTATGCCGAGTTCATCATCGGGAACTTTTTGCCGCAAACGCCGATCAGCGTCGTCATTCTCACGATGATAGCCGTGTGCGCGTATGCCGTAAGGGCAGGGTTAGAGGTGATCGGCAGGACAGCGCAAGGCTTTTTCTTGCTCTTCCTGTTTCCGTTGCTCCTGATGCCGTTTTTGCTCCAGGACATGCACTTCGAGTTTCTGTTCCCGATGTTTGAACGCGGCTTGCTGCCGTCGGTGAAAGGGGCGCTGATTCCCCAAGGCTACTTCAGCGAAGTTTTCCTGATGTCGTTTTTGCTTCCGTATGTGACGAACCGGGACAAAAGCATGCGCGCAGGAATGCTCGTCATCCTCGGGATCGCCTTGCTATTGACCTGTATCAATTTTTTCATCCTGCTCGTCTTCGGGCGGCAGGCGGCGGATTACATGTACCCGGTCATGGTCGCCTTTCGCTACATCAGCATTGCGGACTTCTTTGAAAATCTGGACTCGGTGGTCATGACCGTCTGGATTTTGGGGATGTACGTCAAAATCAGCGTGTTTTACTACGCCACTGTGCTGGGGACGAGCCAGTGGCTGGAGCTATCAGATTATCGCCCGATTGTCATTCCGATCGGGATGCTCATTGCGGCGCTCAGCTTCTGGTCGATGCCGAATCTGAACGAGGCAGGCCGCTTCGACATTGTCGCGTTCCCTTTTTACGGCCCGCTCATGCAGACAATTTGCCCGTTGCTGCTGCTCGGCTTCGCCTATTGGCGAAAAAAAGGCAAGCAGCAAAGCCAAGCCCAAATAGCCGCGGTGTCCGGCAGTGCCCATTCCGAAAAGCAAGAAGGATGAGGAACCATGCTCGAAACGGGAAAAATATCAGCCTTGCAGATGGGGATGATGATGTATCCAGTCCTCGTGTCCACAGCGATGCTTGTCGGACCAAGCATCATGGCACAGCACGCGCAAAACGACTTGTGGCTCACTCCGCTATGGGCTTCGCTTATCGGTTTTTTCAGCGTGTGGATTGCGATCCATCTCAACAAGCGCTTCCCCGGCATGTCGGTCATCGAACATGCGCGGGAAATTACCGGAAAAGTTCCTGCGGCAGTCCTCGGTTTCTTGTACTTGTACTTTTTGCTGCAAGTAAACGGCATCATCGTGCGGGAGTATGCGGATTTTATCGCCTTGTTCCTGCAGGAAACCCCGCTTGGCGTCATCTCGTCCGCCCTGATCTTCGTCTGTTCGCTCGCGGTAAAAGGCGGCATCGAGGTGCTGGGGCGGACGGCGCAAGTGTTTTTCCCGGTGTTCATCCTCCCGCTGCTGATAATGATCGGCCTGGTTTTTCCCGCTCTGGACCCTGGCAACCTGTTTCCGATTTTGGACAACGGGGTGTTGCCGTCGATGAAAGGAGCGGTCACGCCGCTTGGCTGGTTCACCGAGGTGTTTCTGATTTCCTACCTGCTGCCCTTCCTGTCCAACTGCAGGCAAGGTGCGCGGTCGGCCTTTTTCGTAGTGGCCGGCGCCATGCTGACGATGACGATCGCGAATTTGGTCACGCTGTTTTTGATGGGGGACGCGCTCGGCAACATCTTGTTTCCGATTATGGATACGGCCAAGTATGTGAACGTCGCCGATTTTTTTGAGAATATGGAATCGGCCGTCATGGCGATCTGGGTTATCGGCGCTTTCGTCAAAGTCTCGATGTTTTACTACGCGACCGTGCTCGGCACCGCGCAATGGCTGAACCTGACTACTTACCAGCCGCTCATTTTGCCGAGCGGAGTGTTGACGGTGATATTCAGCTTTTGGGGCATTCCGAGCTTCTCCATGCTCGGAGATGTCACCACGTTTGCGATTCCGGCCTTGCTGACGCTGTTCTTTTGCTTCATTCCGGCGGGGCTGCTCGTCTGGGCGATCATGCGCGGGAAGCGCAGCAAGACAGAGGAGGCAGAATCCGGGTGAGGGCGCGAGGGAGCGTGTTAATTTTGTTGGCCTGTTGTGTGTTGCTTGGCGGCTGCTGGGATCGGACGGAGATCAACGACCTTGCGATTATTACTGCGGCTGCTGTGGACAAGGGGGGAGCGGGCGAGATTGTGTTGAGCATCCAGGTGCTTATCCCGCGAGCGGTGGGGGAAGGCGGGCTCGGCGGACCGACCATGAGCGCGGATCGCGAGCTGACGACCGTGCTGAGCGGAAAAGGGATCAATATTGCCGATGCGATGTCCAAGGTTCAGGCCAAGCTTTCCCGCAAAGTTTTTTGGGGGCATTGCAAAATCTACTTGTTTGGAGAAGCGGTTGCCAAAGAAGGGATTGCCGATCATATCGATTTTCTCGTGCGCCATCCGGAGCCGCGCAACCGGGCCTATCTGTACATCTCCAAAGGAAAAGCAATGGAAATTCTCGGGATTAAAACCTTGCTGGAGCGTTCCACGGCGGAAGCGCTGCGGGAATACGCGACTCTGCACATCGGCATGGCCGTGACCTTGGTTGATTTTCGAAACATGCTCAATGGAGAAGCCCGGGCTGTGGCCCTTCCCTATATTCAAAAAGGGAGCAAGCTGGACGAGCAGGCGCAAATCCAGGAAAACTCGCTCTTGATGGGAACGGCGATCTTCCGCAACGATAAAATGATTGGCGCGCTGACGACAAAGGCCACAAGAGGCTTGCTCTGGCTGCGAAACGAGATCATCCGCGCATCCGTCAGCGTCAACATTCCGGGGGGACAAGGGCTTATATCGGTCATCCCGCTTCGGGCTACGACGAAGCTGGTTCCGAAGATCGAGAATGGGAAGTGGTCCATCCTGGTCAAAATTGATACGGAGGGCGACGTCGTCGAAAACGGAACGCGGCTGAACATGATGGATCTGAGCAGCATCGCGCTCGTGGAAAAAGCGGTCGAAAACGAAATTCGCTCCCGCGTCAGCCTGGCGTTGTTTTATTTGCAAAAGGAACTGCA
This sequence comes from Brevibacillus sp. FW306-2-1A-C05A, assembly GCF_058781555.1. Lineage (NCBI taxonomy): Bacteria > Bacillati > Bacillota > Bacilli > Caryophanales > Paenibacillaceae > Brevibacillus > Brevibacillus sp. FW306-2-1A-C05A. The sequence goes on along the minus strand of NZ_JBYSWV010000019.1, from coordinate 20,252 downwards.
CGCGGATGTGACCAACTTTGCCGCCGCTTTTCATCGGAAGTACCCGCAACAATGGGACGAAGTCAAACAAAGCTGGGACGAAATCTACCCGCAGGTCGAGGTGAGCACGAAGATTCACGCTGCGATCCGCCGCCCGGGACTGACCTCGGAATCGGTGGGCTATCCGGCAAGCCAAGAAAAACGGTAGTCGCGCACGTCAAGCGACGGTTGCAAGCAGCAAAAGAGGCTGGAACCAGCATGCTCGCAGGAGGTGGATGAAATGAACGGGAGATGGATGGATTTTTTAATAGGCTCGTTTGTAGGAACGCTCGTTGCAGGCATCCTGTTTGCGCTGCTGGCGTTTTTCACGTTTCGTCCTGCGGTGCAGTGGCTGCTCGGGCGCTTTATGAAGCGATTGATGTCGGACCGCTATCCGGAAAATATTTTCGAGATGGTGTCGGCATTGACCAAGGTCAGTCCGCGCTACGTCGTGGAAAACAGCTTGCGTGCGACGACAGGGCAGGCGATTGAACGGCCATTCGGCAGTCCGCGCAAATTTCTGAACTTCGACGGGCTGATCTTTTCCCCGGCCCAGCTTGCGGTGCTGCCGGCTGACGAGGACGCCGAGGTCGACATGAAAATCACGATCGGACCGAAGGCAAAACGGCCGCTGACCCTCGATATCCCGCTCCTGTCTGGGGCCATGGGCTTTGGCATCGGCATCAGCGAGAGCGTGAAGATTGCGATCGCCAAAGGAACGGCGGCTGTCGGCAGCGTGAGCAATACGGGAGAAGGGCCGCTTTTGCCAGAGGAAAGAAAATACGCCAAGTATCTCATCATTCAATACAATTCCGGCACGTGGTCCAAGGAGCCGGAGACGCTGCGGCAGGCAGACGCCATTGAAATTCACTTCGGGCAAGGCGCGACGGCGGCAGCGGCCAGCTTTATCCCCGGTGAATACATAACGGGCAAGGCAAGCCAACTGATGGGGGTGGAGGGCGAGGAAATGGTCGTCATTCCTTCGCGCCAGCCGGAGGTCAACAGCCCGGAAGACTTGCGCAAGCTGGTCGACAAGCTGCGCGCGATCACAGACGGAGTTCCGATTGGCGTGAAAATATGCGCCAGCGCTGTGTTGGAGCAGGATTTGGAAATTGCCATCCAGGCTGGCGTCGATTTCATCAGCATTGACGGGGGGCAGGCAGGGACGAAGGGCGGCCCGCCGATTTTGGAGGATGACTTCGGCTTGCCGACGATTTACGCCTTGTGCCGGGCCGTCCAATACTTGAAGGAGAGAGGGGTCAAAGACCGCATCTCGCTTTTGTCAGGTGGCGGCTACACGACCCCTGGCGAGTGTCTGAAGGCGATTGCGCTGGGGGCGGATGGCATTTTTATGGGAACGGCCATGCTGTGGGCGATGACCCACGATCAGGTGACAAAGGCGATCCCTTGGGAGCCGCCGACAGAGCTGACGAATTACCCGGGAAAGCTGAAGGACAAATTCAACGCCGAGCAAGCAAGCAAATACTTGGCGAATTTTTTCCTTTCTTTTGTAGACGAAATGGAAATTGCCATACTCGCCCTGGGAAAAACTTCGTTACGTGATGTGACAGCAGACGACCTCGTAGCGCTTGATGAGTTGACGAGCAAAGTGACGAAAGTACCGCTCGCCTTCCATTCTTCTGCGGAAAGTTGAACCAACATGACGATGGCTGGCGACGTTGGGGAGGGATTCGTATGAACCAGGGAATCATTCCAATCAGGGAAAAGCGACAACAGAAAGGCTGGAGGATGACGCAGACGTGGGAGCATTTGCTGTTTGCGCACTGGGCCGTTTCGCCCGAGGCGATCCGCAGCCTGATTCCGGCAGGCCTGGAACTGGATACGTATGACGGGCACGCCTGGATCAGCGTCATTCCGTTTCTGCTCACCAGAGTCCGTCTCCGCCGCCTGTTTCCAGTCCCGTATGTCACGACCTTCCCCGAGATCAATGTGCGAACATATGTGAGGGCAGGCTCCACACGAGGCGTTTACTTTTTGTCGCTGGATACTTCCCATTTGCTCGTGACGAAAATCGCCGAGTACTGGTATCGGCTGCCCTATTATCATACGAAGATGGATCTTCTGGTTCACGCTGACCGCATTGATTTTCAGTCGGAGCGGTTTTCGGCAGGAGCGGATGCGGCTGCATTTCGCGGCAGCTACTGGCCAGTATCCGAGCCGGCCCTCGCCCGCGCCGGTACGCTGGAGCACTGGCTGACCGAACGCTATACGCTGTTTTGCCAGTGCAAGAAAACAAACGGACTTTATTATGCCAACGTGTTCCATGAGCCGTGGATGCTGCAGCGGGCCGATGCGCATATCCGCGAAAACTCCATGCTCGCCCCGTTCGCGCTGCCGATCAGCGAGAAGCCTGATCTGCTCGTGTACGCGCGCGGGGTCGAGAGCTTCATCTGGCCGCTAGCGAAACTCTCGCCCTTCGAAGGGGAAAGGAGCCGATGAAGCGGCTTGCTTTCCTTTTTTGCCTGTGCGCAGGTCTGCTTGGCGGGTGCTGGGACCGCGTGGAGATAAACGATGTCGCACTCGTGACCGCTGCCGCCATCGACTGGTCATCGCCAAACGATATCGAACTGTCGATTCAGGTGTTCATCCCGCGCTCGCTCAGCGAGGGAAGCGGAGCAGGGAACGCGATGACGCTCATTCGCACGGCAAAAGGGGTCAATATTGCCGATGCGATGTCCAAAGTGCAGTTGAAAATACCGCGGAAAGTGTTCTGGGGCCATTGCAAGGTGTATATTTACGGGCAAGCGCTCGCCCGGCACGGCTTGAAGGAGTACGTCGACTATTACGCCCGTCACCCCGAGCCGCGCAACCGGGCTTTCGTGTACGTGAGCAGGGGACAAGCCCGCGAAGTTCTGGAGATGCTGCCGCCGCTCGAACGATACTCCGCCGAAGTAGTCCGCAAGCTGTCTGACATGAATGTCGGGCTATCGGTCACTCTGCTCGATTTGCAAAAAATGTTTGCCGCAAGAACAGAGGCGGCCGCCTTGCCGATGATCGACATCATGAAGCCGCCGAAGAAAGGACAGCCGAAGAAGACGAGCCCGTATTTGTCGGGTACGGCTGTCTTTCAAAATGGCAAGATGATCGGTCTTTTGTCTGACCGGACGACGAGAGGGGTACTCTGGCTGAGGAATGAAGTCCCCAACACGACGGTGACGGTCAAGCTCAAACAGGAACACGGATTCGTCTCGTTAAACCCGATTCGCGAGGTGACCAAGCTGACGCCGCGGATCGAAAACGGGAAATGGAAGATGCTCGTGGATATCGACACGGAGGGAGACATCGTGCAAAACGGCACCAGGCTGACCTTGAACAATCCCCAGCAGATCGCGATGGTCGAGGAAGCGCTGCGCGAAGATATCAAAACGAGAGTCCGGCTCGCGCTCAAACAGGTGCAAAAGGAATTAAAGGCAGATATATTGAACTTCGCCCAGCAGTTTCATCGCAACTATCCAAAAGAGTTTGCGGCAGTGCGAGCGGACTGGAATCAGGTGTTTTCCGATATCGAGGTAGACATAAACGTGAAGGCTTTTGTCAGGCGGCCTGGGCTGATCGCCGTTCCTGGCGGCCTCCCGCATTCCGAGGTGCAGCACTAAGAAATGACCGAAAGCCAGGCTGGGCAAACGACCCCTTCTGGATGTGCCAATAAAAAAAGAAAGCAGGCGGATGCCGCGGCGGCATCGGCCTTTTTGTACAGATAAGAATTTAGAAGATTCTCATCCAGTATAAGGGCAACTAAGCTGCGCCAATGAAGTTTGCTAACATGCAGGGTTGCCTGTTGCCGTACGGATCTGTAAGATGAGGATGACACTTGTCCAATAAAACAGGGAGGATCTGGTAGTTTCTATGGGCCGAAAAGAACGAATAGCAGAGCTTGACCTCATTCGCGCCTTTGCCTTTCTCGCGGTCGTCTATCAGCATGTGATCGGCGTCTTTATCAGGGAAAAAGGGTTGAGCGAGCAAGCGGCTATCGTATATGGAATGTTGTTTCATCTGCTAAAATTCGCCGTTCCGGCATTTATTTTTATTACCGGACTGGTCTTGTTATACAACTATTACGAAAAAGTCAACTACTTTTCTTTCATGCGCAAGCGGGTAACGGAAATTTTGGTGCCGTACGGGATTTGGTCGGCCATCTACCTGGCTGTGCAGACGAAGCCGCTGGGCGAGGGCAGCGCCTTTTTGTGGACAATCGCCAAAAAGCTCGTGACGGGAACTGCGTCCTATCACTTGTGGTTTGTCGTGATGATCTTCCAGTTTTATTTGCTCTATCCGCTGTGGCAAAAGCTGTTTCGATTTTTGCATCGCCTGGTCACGGGCCGCCTCCGCCTTCTTGCGGTCGGAGCGGTTGCCGGGGGCGTGTATGCGGGCTTGATGTGGTTTTCCGCCCGCTATATTCCGGCGCACCCTGGCGAATTTACCGGGGGCTGGCTGGAAGCGTACTTTATCAAGTACCGCGATCGTAACAGCTTCTACTACTTCTTTTACTTTTTGCTCGGCGGTGTGGCTGCCGTGGCCCTGCCGGCTTTCAGGGACAGTCTGCGCAAGCGCTGGCCGCTGACCGCGACGGCGTTTTGCCTGTTGTACGTCTGGATTGGCTACGAGCTGTTCCGCGACTCTAACAGCGGCACTATCAATTTGAATGTCGCGACCTCCTTGAAGCCGTCCATGTTTTTGTACACCGTCGCTTCGCTCTTGGGCGTGTACGGCCTGGCGCTCTGGCTCGGGAAAAAGAAAGCGGCTTGGACGCACTGGCTCGGGCTTGTCGGAAAGTATTCGTACGGCGCGTATTTGATGCACGCATTGATCCTCACCTACTTGATGAAGGGGCTGCGCGCGATTGGCCTGTTTCACACCGGGATCATCGGCAGCCTGGTCGTTTTTGCCATCTGTGCGGCCGGCTCGTTTTTGCTGTCGTACGGGTTGGGCAAACTGCCATTTGGCGCCTTGCTCGTGGGCGCAGCCGAGAAAAAACGGGCGAGCGAGCCTGTGCAAAAGCAACTGCAAAACGCCGGGTAGCCGAAAGAGAGAAAACGTTTGGCGGATCGCAGGCAGCAGTTGCAGCCATTAGCCTGAAAAAAGCGCGACATTTTTTCACAGTAAAAGGAATTGGGGCAGGGCGAATGGAAAAGAGTAGGAGCACGAAGGGAGGAAAAGATAACGCTTGCTGTTCGCCTACATTCAGTTGGCCCTATCAATGGCATTGGTAGGCATGAACATTTCCATCGGAAAGGAAATCGTTTCGCACGTCCCTGTCTTTTTGTTTTCCGAGCTGCGCTTTTTGCTCGCGATGGTCATTTTGCTGCCGCTGCTGGCTTTGCGCGGCGAGTGGAAGACATCGTGGAAAAAGGAAGAGGGAAGCGTCCTGTTCTGGCAGTCGTTTTTCGGCGTGTTTCTGTTCAGTATTTGCATGTTGTACGGTGTCCGATGGACTACCGCGACGGCAGCAGGGATCATTACCAGCACCGTCCCGGCCTGCATCGCTCTTTTTTCCTTCTGGCTTTTGAAGGAAAAGCTTCAGGTGAACAATGTCGTGGCGATCATTCTCTCGGTATGCGGCATCGCCCTGATTACGTTTACGGGCGGAGCAGGGGCACAGACGCTGGCGAGCATGCTCGGCAACCTGCTCGTCTTTTTGGCAGTCGTGAGCGAAGCGCTGTTCACCATTTTCGCCAAGCGGCTGTCGGGCAAAATCACGCCGTTTCAAATGACGGCTGCGATCAATGTCATCAGCTTCGCCATGTTTTTGCCGTTTGCCGTCTGGGAGGGCATCCGCTTTGACTGGGGACTGGTTCCCGCCCATATTTGGTGGCTGCTCGTCTACTATGCCGTGACGGCCAGCGTCCTGTCGTTCTTTTTCTGGTACAACGGAGTCGCCAAGGTCGAGGCGTCCAAGGCCGGCTTGTTTACCGGGATGATGCCGATCAGCGCGGCACTCGTCGCCGTGCTGTTTTTAAACGAAGCGTTCACCTGGCTGCATGGCATCGGCATGCTGCTCGTGCTTGCCTCCATTTTCGTCGGCACGCACCAGACAAGGCAAAAAGGCACAACGCTGGAACGGTAATCGCATCGCCATGAACCTGCCGGGCTGGTCGTCCTCTTTGGAAACAAGAAGCGGCAGCTTGCCCATAGCAAAAAAAGCGCTTTGGCTTCCGGGCCAAAACGCTTTTTTATTACTCCAACCTCTTTATTTAGCCAAGGCTTTTTCCAAATCCTTGACGCCGTTGTAGATCAAATCGAACAAGTCGTCGATGTTGCCTTCCTCGATGCAAGAGAAGGCGATGCGCAGATCGGTTTGGCCGAGGGCGATTGTGCCTACGCCGTATTGATCCAGGAGATGCTGGCGGAGTGTTTCCGCATCGACGGTTTTCAGCTTGAGGCACATGAAGTAGCCGGAGTTGAACGGATAGTAGCTCCACGCGTCGTCGTATTTTCCGCTGTCGAGCAACTGCTTCACGCGGTTGGCGCGGCCTTTCATGATTTCGTACTTCTCCTGCTTCTGCGCCTTGAACTCCGGAGAGGTGAGGGCGTGCAGGACGAACGTTTGCGATGGGTGCGCTCCGCTGGAGATCGTGGCGCGGATGATGCCCAACGTCTTTTGTTCCAGCGCGGCCAAAAGGTCGCTGGAAGGAGCGGCGTATGTGATGAAGCCCACGCGGAAGCCCCACACGTACTCTTCCTTGGTCGCTCCGTCGACTTTTACAGGAAGAATGCGCGGATGCACGTTGTAGAGGCTTGGGAAAAGCGACTCGTGCAGGGAGTCTTCAAAGAACAGGCCAAAGTACGCATCGTCTGTCACCGCTACGATGTTGATGCCAGCTTCTGCGCCTTCCTTGAGAGCTGCGACGATTTGACGGCCTTCCTCTGCGCCGGGCGTATAGCCTGTCGGGTTGTTCGGGAAGTTCAGGACGACAATCGCCTTTCCTTTATCTTTTTGCGCCAGGATCGCATCGCGCAATCCGGTGGCATTAAATTTCATTTCGTCGTTATACAATGGATAGTAGACCATTTCGGCACCACGGCGGATGGAGAAGGTCAGCTCGTAGTTTTCCCAGTTCTTGTCCGGGATAATCACGCTGTCTCCGCTGTCTGCGAACAGGTCGGCCACGATGCTGAGCCCGTGCGTCAGAGCGTTGGTGACGATCGGGTTGCTGAAGGAATAGTTTGCCAGAGCAGGTTGTTCCTCGATCATTTTTTGCCGCCATGCTGCGCGCAACTCAGGCTTTCCGGCAGGAGGAGCGTACTCATACAAATCTTTTGGCTGGAAGGCAGACAGGTTGTCTTGAATCACCTTCAGATGCATAGGTTGTCCGTTTTCCAGCGCGATGCCGATGGTGGCGTTGTATTTTTTCGCTTTTGCTTTCGCTTCAGCCGATTGGCTCAGGATGCCCTCTTTTGGAAAGTAAATCAGCTTGCCGATGTTGGACAGCATGTCAAAAACGTGTGGATTTTCCCGCTGAATCGTGTCATTCAGCTGTGATGCCAGTGAATGCATGGTAGCCTCCCTCTTCCTTTGGAACATCTGTTTATCATCATCAATAAAGATAGCGCATCTACATGCATTTGTCATCTAGCAGGCGGGGATTTTTCAGATTTTTGCACGGATTCCTTTGACAAGGAACGAAAAGCTTTGCTACGGTGTAAGCACATATAGGGGCAGGGGGGATTGTACGATGGCAGAACGAACGATCGTACGACTTGGCGATCCGGTTTTGCGCGAAAGGTCACGACGAATTTCATCCATGACTCCTCATACAGAAATGATCGCGGAAGACATGAAGCAGACGCTTTACGCGAAAAAAGGACGGGCCGGACTGTCGGCCGTACAGATCGGCGTACCGCTGCGGCTGATTGTCATTGACTGCGGCAGCGGCCTGATCGAGCTGATTAACCCCGAAATTGTGGAAATGAGCGGCGTGCAGGTTGGCCCGGAGGCTTGCCTGTCCATCCCCGGCGTCGTCGGAATTGTCAGCCGCTCGCGCTACGTCAAAGTGAAGTCGCAAAACCGCAGGGGCGAGCCGACCGTGCTGGAAGCGGAAGATTTTCTCGCCCGCTGCGTGCAGCATGAAATCGACCATCTCGAAGGCGTTTTGTTCATCGACCACGTCGAAGCTCTGTACTCTGCCAAAACCGGAAAGCCGCTCAGGCAAAAGGAAGCCAACGCCATTTTGGCCTACAGAAGAGAGACGTACCGCAAAGCATAGAAACCGTTTGGCGACAGCAAGGAGAATGACAAATGAAGCGTTGGAACATCGTACTGACAGGATTCGGAACAGTAGGCAAGCAGATTGCGCGGCTTCTTGCGCAGCGCCAGGACAGGTACCGCAAGCTGTACCAGGCAGACGTCCGGCTGGTGGGGGTCGCCAGGTCGGCTTGTGCGCTCTACGATCCTGAAGGGCTTGCAAACGAACAGATTGAGTCGTTGACGCAGTCCAGACAGCCCGCTCATCCGGCATGGGAGGCAGAAAAGTGGCTGTCGACCGTAGCAGCGGACGTGCTGATCGAGGCAGGCCCGTCTGATGCCCGGACAGGGGGGCCAGGGCTTCGCTACATCCGTCAGGCGCTTGCAGGCGGCATGCACGCGATCGCCGTGTCCAAAGGCGCGCTCGTCGTCGACTACGCCGGCTTGTCTGCCCTGGCGAAAGCAAAAGGCGTGCAGTTAAAAATCAGCGGCGCAACAGCGGCCGCCCTGCCGACGATCGACCTGTTCAGCTACAATCTGGCGGGCTGTGAAATCAAGCATGTGGAAGGCATTTTTACCGGAACGACCAACTTTGTCTTGACAAGCGTCATGGAGGAAGGCGTCACGAGCGAGGAAGCGATTCGCCGGGCGCAGCAAATGGGCATCGCCGAGCCGGACCCGACCTACGACATCGACGGCTGGGATACGGCCTCGAAAATCGCGATTTTGGCCAACGCCGTGTTCGACGCCAGGCTGAAGCTCTCCGATATCCCGCGGGCGAGCGTTCGCGACCTGTCTCCCGCCCAAATCGCCGAGTGGAAACGCGCCGGACGGGTGCCGAAGCTGATCGGCACGATCCGGCCGACAGCAGACGGCGTAGCGGCAGCGGTTGAGCTTGTCGCAGTCGATGCGACGCATCCTTTTGCCCAAGTAAAAGGGACGACGAAAGCGATCCGCGTGGAAACAGACGTCATGGGCGAACTGATGGTCGTGGGCGGGAAGTCGGACCCGGCAGCAGCAGCGGCGGCAGCACTGAAAGACCTGGAACATATCATGAGTAGACACGGCGCTGTCTGACAGCGGCAGCTTCCTTGCGCCGCTTCCAGCGATCGGCAGGAATGACCCGGTTTGTTTTTCGCGCATACTAGGGACGTACCACGAACAAATAGCGGCGAGGGGGCCATACGGATGAATCAATCGTCTGATGTCAATGCCGAACTGCAGCAAGTTTCTGCCTATCCAACGAAGCAGAAGATGAACCAGAAGGAAGTCGCTCTGTTTGACGAGCAGGAAGGCTGCGGCTGCACCCCCAAAGCGAAAAACGCGGCAAATACGGAGCAAGGATAGCTCCACACGAAAAAAGCCGGGCCTCTTTGGAAAAAGAGTACCCGGCTTTCGTGTACAGGGAAAGACGTTCTTAGCCGATAAATTCCTGAACCCAGTAACCGTTGGTGTAGCCGACACCGATTTTGGTGAAGGCCGGGTTCATGATGTTTTTGCGATGGCCTTCGCTGTTCATCCACTGCGTCATCACTTCTTGCGGACTGCGTTGACCCATGGCGATGTTCTCGCCTGCGGTCATGTAGGAAATGCCGAATTGCTTCATCATGTCAAACGGAGAACCGTACGTTGGGCTGGTGTGGTCAAAGTAGTTGTTGTTCGACATGTCGGCTGCTTTCGCCAGAGCGACTTTGGACAGGGCAGCATCCATCGTTACAGGCGCCAGACCTGCTTTGGCGCGTTCCTGGTTGACCAGATCAGCAACCTGCTTGGCAAAGTCGCCAGCCTGTGCCTGGTCGGCCTGGTTCGCCGGAGCAGCCGGCTTTGTGACGTTCTGTACTGGCTTTGCTGGTGCTTGTGGCGCTTGTTGCACCGGCTTTTGTACGGGCTGCTTTTGTACAGGCGCCTGATTTACTGGCGCGGCAGGCTGTTGTGGCTGTGCGCTAGGTGCAAATGGAAGCTGACCCATATATGGAATCCATTGATACTGGATTTGGTATTGTATGCCAGTTGGTACCGGGCAATTGGCTGCAGCAGATGCAGATGGGGTAAAGCCGGTCAAAGCCAAGCCCAATCCCAGAGTCATCGCGATGGCAGTAGCTCCAAAACGTTTCATATTCAACATCGTCTCCTTTTTTTGGCCTACGAGGTTAGTTGTCGGATTCGGATTGAGGAAACAACCCTACGCTCCTTCGAGCGATTCACCCCTTAGTGGATGCGTGACCCACAAAAAGATCCCCCGCACTTCCATTCGTGAGGAAGCTTCGGCTTATTGGTTTGGCATGACCCAGAATATCAGACTATCCCACCCGAAATAAAGAAGTAATATCTGCCAAACCGCTGGAAACGCTGGCGCTACTGAGCTTATTCGCCCTCGCTCTCCGGCTCGTTCCACGCTGTCAGTCCGCCGAGCAGCGCTTTTGCCTCGTATCCGTGCTCGCGCAGCAGAGCAGCCGCTTTTTGCGCTTTGTTGCCCGACGTACAGACCGTGATGACCTGCGCTTTTCGCGCCACGGATTCTGTTTCTTCATCTAAGGGCTTGTCACGTTCGAGCATGTGCACATAGGGAACGTTTTTGGTTGCGGCCAATTCGCTGGTGAGCGTTCCGTTCCGGAATTTTGCCTCGTCGCGGACGTCAAGGATGAGTACAGGTGTCTGTTTTTCCAGCAACTCGATTACTTCCTGTTTCGTTTTTTTGCATTCGCAATCCCTCCCGAGCCTATTGTAGCAGTTGCCTTTCTGATAGAGTAGTAGTAAATGGTTGATTTTTACGGTCTGGTTATGGTAAAATGATAATGCTACTTGAATACTTGAGCCTAAATCTTCGAGGTGTATGCTGATGGATAACGTTTTTGAAATCCCGATTCACACTGGCGCGGTCATCGGAGCCGCAAGGATGGAAGAGAGGAAGGGCTTTCGTCGTTTTAGGTTTTCAAAAAGTTTTGGTTTTAACATGGCAGTTCCGTCCTATGACACTTTCATTTTAGCGAAGTAGATCAACTTCACATATCATGAAGGCGTATCGCGATCTCGCTCTGGGGTATTTCTTCATGATATGTGAGCTTTATTTGCTTCGGTAAATATGACTAGCATATTCAAATTGACTTTTGGAGGTTTTCTCATGCAAGCGAACGGAACAGTAAAATGGTTTAACGCAGAAAAAGGTTACGGCTTCATTCAAGTAGAAGGCGGAGACGACGTATTCGTACACTACAGCGCAATCCAAGGCGACGGCTTCAAAACTTTGGAAGAAGGCCAGCGCGTTGAGTTCAACATCGTAACAGGCAACCGCGGTCCTCAAGCTGAGAACGTAGTAAAACTGTAAGTCTCCTTTATAAAAGAAACTGTCCGTCAGCGGGCAGTTTCTTTTTTTCTCGCAAGATCACGGTGTTTGACGAGCATCACCCGGTAAAAGTCGGCGTGCGCCTGGATGTGGCCGAACAGCCCGATGAACGAAGGCGGAACCGGGTCGCCAAACTGAAAGGCCGCGTTCTCGCCCGTCGCTGCGAGCTGCGCCATCAACTTCGGCAAGATTTCGTCTGTACACGCAAAAAGCAAATCGAGCTTCCCGGCGTTTTTTTCTACCAATTGCTGCCACGGCTGTCGTATAATCGAGCATGCTGCTTTTTATCACAGACCGGGAGGAGAGTGAACGAAATGGAAGACTGGCTGGTGTCGCTGCAAAAAACGGTTCCGCTTTTGCAACAGGCGGGGAGCGTGGAGGAAATCAAAAAAGGGCATTCGGCAGACCGGAAATATCGCGTCGAGTTGGCAACAGGAGGCCCTGCTGTCTTGCGGGTAGCCAGCTACGAGCAAGCCGGGCAAAAAGAGCAGGAGTATGCGCGGTTGCAGGCGTTGCAGCCTCTGCCGATCAAAGCTTCCAGGCCGCTCGATTTTGGCGTGCGAAAAGAATGGGGCATTTGCTACATGCTCGTCTCTTACATCGAAGGAGAGGATGCGCGGGACGCACTGCCGACCTTCACGGACAGCGAGCAACAGCAGGTCGGCTTTTTGGCGGGACGGGATTTGGCCGCCATGCACCAGCTCGCGGCTCCCGCGTCGACACCGCCATGGGCAGAGCGGTGTGTGCAAAAGCATCGCATGTATGCAGCAGCCTACGCTGCCTCTGCTTCCACGTTCAAAGACGGCGGGCGCATTCTCGCATTCATTGACCGGCACTTGCCCCTGCTGGCTGGGCGGCCGAACTGCTTTTTGCACGACGATTTTCACGTTGGAAACTTGATCGTCCGCGACCGCAGCTACGCAGGCGTGATCGACTTCAACCGCTACGACTGGGGCGACCCGGTGCATGAGTTCGTCAAGCTCGCCTTTTTCAGCAAAGAGGTGAGTGTTCCGTTTTGCAACGGCCAACTGGCGGGCTATTGGAACGGGCAGGAAATTCCCGACTCTTTCTGGACGCTGTACAACGTGTACACGGCGATGGCCATTTTCTCCTCGATCATCTGGACAGAGCGGACTGTCCCCGCGCTGCTGCCGGACATGATGAAGCGGATCCAGACGATTGTCGAGGAGCACGACGCGTTTGAAAGACGCATCCCGTCCTGGTATAGCTGAATCGAAAAAGAAAAAAGAACTATGGAATTAGAGCCATAGTTCTTTTTACAGGGAAAGCGAGAATTACAGGCAGCCATCGACTTCTATGGTGAGCAGTTGGCTAGGCAGAACAGACAGGCCGTTGACTTGACCGCCGCCGATAGAAGTACGGCCATACGTGGTCAAAAGGACATTTTCACGGTTGCCGTTGCGGCCGACAGTCAGGCGCACTTCGTAGTGGTTCGTTGCAACGACAGTCGCGTTCAGCGCAACCCGTGTGTTTGCGGCGAGCGTTTGTGTGACGTCGAGCAGTGAACCTACCGGATTGGTTTGTGTGACCGCTGTGCCCCAGTTCAGCACTTGCACACGCACCTCCACTGGCTCGTCATTGAGGTTGACCAAGTCGATGTGAGCGGTAAGAGCCGTGTTCAGGTTGTTTTGCAGAATGCCAGTCGTGTAAACAGTTGTTCTCCTTGGTCTTCCACCCCCTCGGTCGCTGGTGCTTTCAAACTCCATTTCAGACATCCCAGATCACTCCATTTCTTGTTGTTTAACTAATGGGACAATACTACAATATTAAGTCTTGTCTCCTTTTGTAACGGCGAACGTAAGGGGACAAGTAACCATTTCTGATAGAAAGCGGTGGAATGGATGAGCGAAGCTTCCATATTTAAACAGCTAGACTATACGGCGCGGTTTGAATGGGGATATGAAGGGGTAGAACAGTTGGCGCCCCAGTCAGACATCGTCGTCATGATAGATGTGCTGTCGTTTTGCACCTGTGTGGATGTCGTGTGCGGGCGCGGCGGGATCGTCTATCCGTACCGCATGCGAGACGAGACGGCAGCGCTTTACGCGCGGGAAGAAGGAGCGCTGCTCGCCGGGAAACGCGGAGAGCCAGTGTCGCTCTCTCCGGCGTGTCTCGCGACGATTCCAGCCGGGAGCAAACTCGTCCTGCCTTCCCCCAACGGTTCGACCTGCACTGTGCTGGCGCAGCAAAGCGTTAGCCGTGGTCGTCGCAGGCTGCTTGCGAAACGCAGCGGCGGTAGCTCGCTTCATCAACGCGCACAAAGGAACCGTGAGCGTGATCGCCTGCGGAGAAAGATGGCCCAACGGCGCCCTGCGTCCTGCCATCGAAGACATGCTGGCTGCAGGCGCGATCCTCGACGGATTAAGCGGCTACCAGCTCTCCTGCGAAGCGCAAATGGCGGTCGCCGCATTCCGGGCGGCCAACGAGCAGCTTGCTGCCGTCCTCGCGGAAAGCGGCTCTGGACGCGAGCTTGCCGCAAAAGGATATCCGCAGGATGTTCAGATCGCAGCCGAATGGAACCGCAGCCAGACCGTTCCGCTATTGGGAAAAGACGGCGGGTACGTTGCCGCTTCTTCTGCTCTCGGTTCAGCGCCGGGCTTTTTCGCATAAAGACTCCCTTTTTCGGAAACCATTTCTCATGATCGAGTGAGAAACTGGACAGGGAGGATGAACATGGAAGAATCGAAGAACAGCACACAGGGCAGGTCAACCGAGGAAGAGCTGCTGACCAATCGGCAGGGCCATCCGGTCACAGACAACCAAAATATGCGCACAGTAGGCAATCGCGGTCCTACCGTTCTGGAAAACTATGATTTTCTGGAAAAAATTACGCATTTCGACCGTGAGCGAATACCGGAGCGGGTCGTGCACGGGCGTGGCGCAGGCGCACACGGATACTTCGAGGCGTACGGAACGGTCGGGGATGAGCCGGTTGCGAAGTACACGAGAGCGAAGCTGTTTGCGGAGCGCGGCAAAAAAACGCCTGTGTTCGTCCGTTTTTCGACCGTCATTCACGGCACGCACTCGCCTGAGACTTTGCGCGATCCGCGCGGCTTTGCCGTGAAGTTTTACACGGAGGACGGGAACTGGGATCTGGTAGGGAACAATCTGAAAGTCTTCTTCATTCGCGATGCGATGAAGTTTCCTGATCTCGTCCACGCGTTCAAGCCAGACCCGGTGACGAACATTCAGGACGTCGAACGCATTTTTGACTTCATTTCCAATACGCCTGAAGCGATGCACATGATTACGTTTCTGTTCTCCCCGTGGGGCATCCCGGCGAACTACCGGCAGATGCAAGGATCCGGCGTCAATACGTACAAATGGGTGAATCAAAAGGGCGAAGCGGTGCTGGTCAAGTACCATTGGCAGCCGCTTGCGCAAGGGATCAAAAACTTGACGCAAAAAGAAGCCGAGGAAATTCAGGGGAAAAACTTCAATCACGCGACACAGGACCTGTACGAAGCGATCGAACGGGGAGACTATCCGGAATGGGAGCTGTGCGTGCAAATCATGAGCGATGACGAGCATCCCGAGCTTGATTTTGATCCGCTTGATCCGACGAAGCTGTGGCCGGAGGAGCAATTTCCGTTTTTGCCTGTCGGAAAAATGGTGTTGAACAAAAATCCGGAAAACTACTTTGCCGAAGTAGAACAGGTCGCGTTTGGCACAGGCGTGCTCGTCGACGGCCTGGACTTCTCGGACGACAAGCTGCTGCAAGGCAGAACGTTTTCCTATTCCGACACGCAGCGCTATCGGGTGGGAGCCAACTATTTGCAGTTGCCGATCAACGCGCCGAAAAAGCACGTCGCCACCAACCAGGAAGGCGGGCAGATGCTGTACCGCGTCGACCGCAAGCAGCCGCACATCAACTACGAGCCGTCCACGATCGGCGGTTTGCACGAGGCCAAACAGTCCGCTCCCGACCATCAACCAGAGGTCGCGGGCAAGATCGTCCGGCAAAAAATCGACCGCACCAACGATTTCAAACAGGCTGGCGAACGGTACCGGCTCATGGAAGACTGGGAAAAAGACGACCTGATCGCCAATTTGACCGATGCTCTCCTGTCCTGTGACCGGCGCATCCAGGAGAAGATGCTCGATTACTTTTTCCAGTGCGACGAAGAGTACGGCTCCCGGGTGAAGCAAGGAATCGAGCAAGGTCGCCGGAACCGGGACAACGGCCACGGCGGACCGATGGGAGCGACCAATCCCGGCGCTGGCGTGCGTCAGGCCGAACAGGATGGACATCCGGCGGAGCCGTATTGATCGCTTGAATAAAGGCCATCAGAGCCAGAAAACAGCGCCTGACCCCTTTGCGTGTGCCGATTGGCTGCAAAGGGGTTGGCTTTTTCCCTCTCCTGCCGTACCCTTTTGCGCGAGGAAGCAAAAAGGCTGCTTGCACTGTCGCCCTTTTTCCGTTATTCGAACGGTTCCGCTTTCAAGCTCATTCTCGTAGCCTTTCGCATGATGGTGGAAGTGCCACAGGAAAATATAGGATTAGACTAAAGTTATTGAACCTGTGCGGTTTTTGAATAGTAAAATCAGCAGTCGCTATAAAAAAGTGGTAGATTGACCGCGTAAAAGAAACAGCGGCGGACTAGGACTCAAAAATAAAGGCTGAGACTGCCGCTGTTTTTTGAGCGAGCGGTTTTCGGTTGTTCAATGGCAAGGTTGAACGAAAAAAGCAATGGTTCTTTCCAGCGCTGCGCGGCAATCTGTTAGCAGAATCGTAACTTGCGGGAGGCCGTGAAGGCTGCTTCTTTAGTTCTTGCTGCCGTCTACTTTTACTGGTCGCGCAGGTGCGTCGCCAGATTGTCGAGCGTACCAGACCAACCGTCGTACACATACTGATCGCCGGGGTGACCAGCGAATCCGCGCAGGTGGAAGATCATCTCGGTGCGCTCGCCCTGTGCGGTAAGGGTCAGGGTCACGACAGGGGTGCCCTCGACGGGATCATCGGGGGAACCCCAGGTGAAGACGAGCCGTTCGAAAGGAATGACGTCAAGGAACACACCCCCGGTGTGATACTCCTGGCCGGTCTGCTTATTGACCATAGTATAGCGGTAGCGTCCGCCTTCGCGGACGTCGAAGGAGATAGACTCTAGCGGCGTTGAAGGGAGCCAGGCGGCGAGATCGTTCTTCTCGGTCCAGGCGCGCCATACGAGCTCGCGGCGGGCATTCAGGGTGCGGGCGATGGTGAACTCCGGTGCAGATGCGGTCATGTTCATTGTTCCTCCTTTTTGGTCATGGACTTGAGGGGAAATTCCAGTGCGTCGAAATGCTTGTTCCAGGCTAAGGATGCTGCTCCTGCCCGTTAGTTGAGCGCCGCCACCTGAGTCTACTCTATGTTATTTTTCAGTCTACAACTTAATTTCCCCAGTCTGATGCTTTATTTTCACAGAACAGGAAGTACATGGTAGATTCGGCGCACGCCTTGAAATTCTCTCTATTACCTAGCGTTAAAAACCGAACAAACGTTCTGATTCGATTCTATCATAAATGAAAATTTTCCACAATCTCTGCAAGAGAAAACTTTTCAAAAACTTGTGTTGGAAAAAGGTAACTTTTGCCGCCACCGCACGTCTAACCAGTTGATTTTCCTCTAAATTCCAATAGTGGTGGTGGAACGGGCAATGTGGAACGGCAATCACGCAAAAGCATGGCTGTGCAGCAGTTTGGCGTTGGTGCTCGCAGTCTCAGGAAGCGTGCAAGCGCAACAGCTATCTGCGCAAACAGCTCCTGCGCAAAAACAGGCTATTGGCAGTAAAACAGCAGCGGAAAAAGCAAGGCAGGTGCCGATGAAAGCGTGCGGGGAGGACGAGCAAAAAGCCGGGCAAAAGAAGCCTGCTGCAAACTCCCTGGCGTCCCTCGATGAAGCTTCCGCCTCGCCTCTGTCCGGCATCCGGAAAATTGCCACGGGCGTTATTTTCGATGAAGCCGGGTACGGCTGGCGTCCGGGCATTTCCTATGCGATCGACCAGGCAGGCAACGTGTGGCGCTGGGGCGTGCAGGCAGGCCAGTGGCTGGATTTTCCGCAAAAGCTCACAGGCATCGAGAACGTCAAGGAGGTCACATGGGGCTACGCGCTGACGAATGCAGGTGATGTATGGCGGCTGGGTGAGCAGGCGCAGCCGGAAAAAATCGCGGGACTCGATCACATCCGCTCGATCCGCGAACTAATCGGAAACGAAGAGATACTTGCCCTGTTAAAAGACGACGGGACCGTGTGGACGCTCAAGCAGGGAGAGCGACAGCCGCGGCGATTGGGGTCGTTTGCCAAAGTCAGCGCGCTCTACGGCTCGGCCTTCTCCCTGTTTTTGCAAGAGGAAAGCGGCAAGCTGTTTTATTTGGACGGAAAGCGACAAGAGCTGAAAGCCGAGCTTGCCCATGTCGTGGATGTACCGGGAGCGGTGAAGCAAATCGCGCTCGATTATTCGGATCGGGCTATGATCCAGACCGCAAATGACGAGGTTTACCTCTTTAATGCGAAGGAGAAAACGTGGACGCGGGCGCCGCGCGAAGCCGACGAGGCAGTCAAGATGGCGGTTGGCGGAGACGGGCTGTACCTGTTCAGCAAAAAGGACGGCACGCTCTGGGGCTGGGGCCACAACACGCTGGGGATGCTCGGCGAGCAGTACCCGGATCGGGTCGAGCTGCCTGTCCGGATTGCCGACCTGACCGATATTGTCGATGTGCAGGCAGGCACCGATCACATCCTCGCCTTGCAAAAATCCGGCCACGTCTTTTCCTGGGGAAGCAATATGACAGGCCAGTTGGGCAGAATGCCGCGCCTTTTCACGGAGTGGACCGAGATCGGCGAGTTGAAGGACGTAAGGCAAATCGCAACCGGACTTGGCCAGCCGTATTTTGTGCGCAAGGACGGCACGGTTTGGGGGATCGACGAGCAGCGGCAGCCTTACCAGGTGGCAGGGCCGAAAAATGTCCAGACGATTGACAGCGTGTTGAATGCGGCAGTCACGCTGGATACGGCGGGCCATGTACAGCTTTGGACCGATCAGTTCGGCACGTGCCAGACGTTGGCGCTGCCGGGCACTGTCAAAGATGTGGTCGCTGGGGAAGAACGACTGCTGCTGCGCCTGGCGGATGACGGCCTGTTCGCCGTAGAACTGCGCCATGAGCTGGTCGAGAAAAACGGCGTCTACGTGCCCGCCAACATCACGGTCGGCGAGATGGAAGCTGCGCAGATCGACCCGGCCGTGGCAGCGCGCATTGCCAAGCTGTACGCCAACGCTTACCTGTTTTTCGCCACAACCAAAGAGGGCGAGGTGCTGTACGCCGAGCAAACTGCCAGGCAGCCCTCGTTTCAAAGCGTACCTGGCGTAAAAGGCGTGCGGGAGCTGGCTCCGCAATATTTTGTACGCTACACGGCCGACCCGCTTTCCGTATGGGTTTTATCCGATGCGGGCGCGGTCCGCGAGCTGCAATTTCAACTGGACCGCCACAAAGACGAATGGAACATCGCGCAAGTCAGCGTGGCAGGGGAGGCGGAGGAAGGGATCGCCTTTGCCAGCGGCCGGCTGCGCATCACGAAGGACGGGCAATTGTATGAAAAAGACTGGAGCCCGCTTGTGAAAAAACAGATTCCTCGCCCTGTCCGCCTGGTAGCGTCCACGTACGACTACGCCATCGAGGGACCCGGATCGCACTATCATGTCATCGTCACGGAAGATGACAAAGTAGTCGTCCTCGGCTATAACCCGTTTGAAAAAAGCTCGCTTCAGCCGCAACTGGTCCAGACCAAAGCGAAACCATAACCTAATAGGAAAAAACTCACGCCCGGATTGTGGGGCGTGAGCGTCGCGCGCAGGGGAGATTATTTGCCCCTGTGCTTTTCTTTTGCCTTTTGCACTTTTCGCTGCCATTTTTGCTCCAGGCGTTCGAGCTTTTGCTTGCGCCCGGCCACCTTTTTTTCGGCCTTGCGCGTTTCCCATTCCAGCTTGATCGCTTCCAGGGCATAGGTCGAGGGGCCTTTTGTGCGCAACTCTTTGGCAACTTGACGGGCCAGCCGCTTCGGATTGACTTTGGTCGGAACGGCTTCTTGCACTTCCACGGACGCTTTCCGATTGTCCAGTCCAGGCAACAGCCGATGCAGGACAAAATCGAGCACTTCGCCGTCTTTTGGCTCCGCCATCTATCATAGGGGATGGTGTCTTTGCTGGCAAAATGCCGCAATGCGGGAAAACAGCTATCCATTGTCACGAACGGTCACGGACCGCAGGCAGCGGAGGCTAGCCCTGCATTTTCTGCAAGTAGACGGCCATGATGAAACCGAGGCAGATGGGTACGAAATCCGCATCGCTGCAGCCGATGGTGAGCCTCCAAACGGTCAAGCATAGCTTGTTTGGAATATTGTAACAATCTTGTGCAACCTATGGATAAACATGGGAGGAAAATGTAGAATCATGTCGAATGTGTAGACATAACAACCCGGCATGAGTCCAAAATTTTTGGTTCAGGTAGCAAAGGAGTTTTGTGGAATGGATCATTTTTCTCACCTATTTAAGAGCGATCACCATTCATGCAGCGAGTCGTCGATTGGGCAAAACGATGATTCTCCCCGCATCTCTTTACAGATTTTCCGAACGAGAAAGCCCGCTACGGTGCGATAGCACCCCCTTTAGGGGCGGGATGAGAGTGAGGTCA